>NZ_JBEZKJ010000023.1:0-113874 GCF_040651675.1 Streptomyces sp. NPDC048415
ACGGCGGTGTAGTCGGAGACGTCGTAGCCGCCGTCGCGGAGGGGGGACTTGAAGAACGGGGGCAGCCACAGGCAGTCGACGCCGAGCCACTGCAGATAGTCCAGCCGTGCCGTCAGGCCCTTGAGGTCACCGACGCCGTCGCCGTCGCTGTCCTGGAAGGAGCGCACCAGGACCTCGTAGAAGACGGCGCGTTTGAACCACTCCGGGTCGCGGTCCTTGGCCGGGGTGTCCTCGAAAGTATCCGGGACGGGCTCATTGACCATCATGCGGGCGACCCTCCGATCCGCGGTGCCGGGCGGATGGTGAGCACATGCGCACCGCCCGGACCGAGGCGCACATAATTGGCCCTGCCCCAGCGGTAGGTCTCGCCGGTGAGCTCGTCGCGCACCGACACCGTTTCGTGCCAGCCCAGGCCGAGGCGCGGCATGTCCAACGAGACCGTGGCCTCCTGGGTGTGGTGGGGATCCAGGTTGGCCACCACTACGACCTTGTCGGCGCCCGTACGCTTGCCGTATGCGATGACGGCCTCGTTGTCGGCTTCGTGGAAGTGGAGGTTCCGCAGCTCGTGCAGGGCCTTGTGGCGCCGCCTGATCCCGTTCAGCCGGGTGATCAGCGGTGCGATCGTCCGGCCCTCGCGCTCGGCCGACGCCCAGTCCCGCGGCCGCAGCTGGTACTTCTCGGAGTCGAGGTACTCCTCGCTGCCCGGCTTGAGGGGGGTGTTCTCGCACAGCTCGTATCCGGCGTACATCCCCCACGCCGGCGAGAGCGTGGCAGCGAGCACGGCCCGCACTTCGAAGGCGGGCCGCCCGCCGTGCTGGAGATAGCCGGGCAGGATGTCGGGGGTGTTGACGAAGAAGTTGGGCCGCATGGAGGCGGCCGCCTCACCCGACAGCTCGGTGAGGTACTCCGTCAGCTCCTCCTTGGTGTTGCGCCAGGTGAAATAGGTGTACGACTGCTGGAAGCCGATCGCCGCGAGCCTGTGCATGATCGAGGGCCGGGTGAACGCCTCGGCCAGGAAAATCACGTCGGGGTCGGTCCGGTTGACCTCCGCGATGACCCGCTCCCAGAACACCACCGGCTTGGTGTGCGGATTGTCCACGCGGAAGATCCGTACGCCGTGGTCCATCCAGAAACGCAGCACCCGCAGCGTCTCGGCGATCAGCCCCGGCATGTCCTCGTCGAAGGCGATCGGGTAGATGTCCTGGTACTTCTTCGGCGGATTCTCGGCGTACGCGATCGTGCCGTCCAGCCGGTGCTGGAACCACTCGGGGTGCTTCTCCACCCACGGGTGGTCGGGGGAGCACTGGAGCGCGAAGTCGAGGGCGACCTCCAGGCCTTCGCGCGCGGCACGGCGTACGAACGCGTCGAAGTCGTCGATCGTGCCCAGCTCGGGGTGGACGGCGTCGTGGCCGCCCTCCGGGGAGCCGATCGCCCAGGGCACGCCGACATCCCGACGGCTGGCCGAGAGGCTGTTGTTGGGCCCCTTGCGGAAGGTGGTGCCGATGGGGTGGATCGGCGGGAGATAGACGACGTCGAAGCCCATCTCGGCGATCGCGGGCAGCCGTTCGGCGGCCGTGCGGAAGGTGCCGTGCGGACGCTCGGGCGTGCCCTCCGAGCGCGGGAAGAACTCATACCAGGAGCCGTACAGCGCGCGCTCCCGCTCCACCAGCAGCGGCAACGGCCGGGAGCGGGTGAGCCGTTCACGCAGGGGGTGCCTCGCGAGAGCGGCGGCCGCCTCCGGGCTCAGGGCGGCGGCGAGACGGGCGGCCGGCGGCCGGGACTCGTCGCGCAGGGCGTCCGCGGCGGTCAGCACGGCGTCCCGGCCCACCGCGTCCGGTACTCCGGCGGCGGCACGCTCGTACAGTGCGGCGCCCTCCTCGAGGACCAGCCCGAGGTCGATACCGGCCGGGACCTTGATCTCGGCGGAGCGGCGCCACCCGGTCACCGGGTCGCTCCACGCCTCCACCAGGTAGGTCCAGTGGCCCACTTCTCCCGGCGTGACGTGCGCGCCCCAGCGGTCGCTGCCCGGATCCAGCTCGCGCATCGGAGTCCACGGGCCCGCACGGCCTTTCGGATCCCGCAGGACGACATTGGCCGCGACCGCGTCATGGCCCTCACCGAAGAGCGTGGCGGTGACCTGGAAGGTCTCGCCACAGACCGCCTTCGCGGGGCGTCTGCCGCATTCGACGACCGGGTGGACATCCATGAGGGGGATGCGGCCGGTGTCCGGGTTCACGTCCATGGGTTTCGCCTCCGCCGTCCTTGACCCTGCCTGTCGTTTCGTCCCTGCGCCCCACCCGCGATTCAGATCGTTGCCGGAACGTCCCGCAGATAGTGCTCGGCGGCGTCCGCGGCCTCCCGTGCGCAGCGCTTCCCCATCAGCACGCACAAGGTGTAGCCCGTGTTCTCGAAGTTGCCCCGCACCACATGGTCGGCGGGGGCCGCGAGCAGCAGGCGCTCCCAGGCCCGGTATCGCTCCAGATGCCTGGCGACCTCGGCTTTGGCAGGCAGCAGCATCACGCTGGTCACCTTCCCACTCTCTCGATCGCGCACGGCTCGCCTGGCAGGCGAGTGAGGGACGTGCGCGCAGAGACATCGATCGGTTACAAGGATCGACGCTCTCACCCATGGTGCCCGTACCATCACCGAGCGTCTTGTTGGCTCTTCAACAACACTCTCGGGTTGCACGAACGGAGTAGTGCTCTCACTCTGGGACTGACTCAGAAGCGATCATTGCTCACGCTTCGTGTTCGGGGCTCGGCCCGTTGGGGCGAGGAGAAGCGAGAGCTTCGCCGGTGAGGAGCCAACGACGATGAAAGCTGCAGTGCCCTGCTATTACCACCTCGACGTGGAGGTCAGCCCGGAACGGGTCGAACAGGTCAGGCGCATTCTGGCCGCGCACCTCCGGTACTGGAATCTGGAGATTCTCGTCGAGTCCGTCTGCCAGTGCGCCGAAGCGCTGCTCCGCACGATCGCGGAACACGCCGCGGACAAGAACACGACCATCGAGATGTGGTGGAACGGCCAGCACCTCATCACCGCGGTCTCCGACAACAGCCAGGACATCCGCCCGCACAACGCACCTCAAGGCTGTCTGGCCCAGATCGCCGCCATGAGCGACGGCTGGGGCTGCTGCGCGACGGACGCGGGCGGCAAGATCATCTGGTTCTCGTGGCGGGCCCGCGCAGCCGAACGCGCCCCGCTGGTCCCGACCGCACCGGCGCCCAGCCTGCGGGAGGCGCGCCAGGCGCCTCGCCAGGAACCGCTGCCGGAGCCGGCGCTCGCCGCCTTCCGCGACGACATCGAAGCAGTAGCCGCCGCGGGGTGATCCCGTCAGGACATCGATGCCGTGATCACCGTACGGTGATCACGTGCGCACCTGGAACGGTCGCCCCTATCCACTGGGCGCGACATTCGACGGCGAGGGAACCAACTTCGCCCTGTTCACCGAAGTCGCCGAACGCGTCGATCTCGTCCTGATCGACGCGTCCGGCGCCTCTCGTACGGTCACGCTCACCGAGGTCGACGGCTTCGTGTGGCACTGCTACCTCCCCTGGGTCGGACCCGGACAGCGCTACGGCTACCGGGTGCACGGCCCCTGGGACCCGGTAGCCGGCCACCGGTGCAATCCGGCGAAACTGCTGCTCGACCCCTATGCCCGAGCGGTCGACGGACAGACCGACAACGACGCCTCGCTCTTCGAGCGTGCCCCCGACGGGCCCTCCCCGGCCGACAGCGCCGGGCACACCCCGCTCGGTGTGGTGACCGACCCGGCCTTCGACTGGGGCGACGACCGCCCGCCGATGCGTCCGTACGCCGAAACGGTGATCTACGAGGCCCATGTACGCGGCCTGACCCGCGGGCACCCGGAGGTCCCGACCGCGCTGCGCGGCACCTACGCGGGCCTGGCCCACCCGGCGGTCGTCGAGCATCTGACCTCGCTGGGAGTGACGGCCGTCGAGCTGATGCCGGTGCACCAGTTCGTCCAGGACGGCTTCCTGCGCGATCGCGGCCTGTCCAACTATTGGGGCTACAACACGATCGGCTTCTTCGCGCCGCACAACGCCTACGCGGCACACGGCACGCGAGGGGAGCAGGTCACCGAGTTCAAGTCGATGGTCAAGGCGCTGCACGAGGCAGGCCTCGAAGTGATCCTCGACGTCGTCTACAACCACACCGCCGAGGGCAACGAGAACGGCCCCACGCTCTGCTTCCGGGGCATCGACAACGCCTCGTACTACCGCCTGGTGGAAGGCGACCGGACGCACTACTACGACACCACCGGCACCGGGAACAGCCTGCTGATGCGGCATCCCCACGTGCTGCAGCTGATCATGGACTCGCTGCGGTACTGGGTCACCGAGATGCACGTCGACGGTTTCCGCTTCGACCTCGCGGCCACCCTTGCGAGGCAGTTCCACGAGGTGGACCGGCTGTCGGCGTTCTTCGACCTGATCCAGCAGGATCCGGTGGTCGGCCGCGTCAAACTCATCGCCGAGCCCTGGGACATCGGCGACGGCGGCTACCAGGTCGGCAACTTCCCGCCCCAGTGGTCCGAGTGGAACGGCAAGTACCGTGACGCCGTACGAGACTTCTGGCGCTCCGGCGACCACACACTCGGCGAGTTCGCCTCCCGGCTGACCGGCTCTTCCGACCTCTACCAGCACGACCGGCGCCGACCGCGCGCGAGCATCAACTTCGTCACCGCGCACGACGGGTTCACCCTGCGCGACCTGGTCTCGTACAACGACAAGCACAATGAGGCCAACGGCGAGGACAACCGCGACGGCGAGAGCGCCAACCGGTCCTGGAACTGCGGCGCCGAAGGTCCCACTGACGATGAAGGAGTGCTGGAGCTGCGGGCCCGGCAGCAGCGCAACTTCCTCGCCACCCTGCTGCTGTCCCAGGGCATCCCGATGCTCGCCCACGGCGACGAGGTGGGCCGCACCCAGCGGGGCAACAACAACGCCTACTGCCAGGACAACGAGATCTCCTGGCTCGACTGGAGGCTGAGCGACGAGCAGCGCGAACTCATGGAGTTCACCCGGCGCGCCATCGCGCTGCGCGCCGCCCACCCCGTACTGCGCCGCCGCCGCTTCTTCCTCGGCGACACCGTCACGCACGAACACCAGCCGCTGCCAGACCTGATGTGGCTGCGGCCCGACGCCCGCGAGATGACGGACGAGGACTGGGGGCGCCCCGACGCCCACGCCGTCGCCGTCTTCCTCAACGGCGACGCCATCGCCGAGCCCGACCCGTACGGCGACCCGGTGACCGACGACTCCTTCCTGCTCCTTCTCAACAGCTACTGGAAGCCGGTGGTCTTCCGGCTGCCGGATGCCACCTACGGCGAACGGTGGACGGCACGGATCGACACCGCGGATCCGCAGGGACTTCCCGACGAGTCGGAACGCAAGGCCGGCACCGACGTCCGCGTAGAGGCACGCGGCCTCCTGCTCCTTTCCCGCCCTCACCGGCCCGCTCCTGCTGCGCGGTGAAGCCGCCGTCGACAGCGAGCGCCGCCCCGGTGTTGAACCAGGCCTCGTCGCTGAGCAGGACAGGGACGTGCGGACGTCGCCGGTGATCAGGGCGTTCCGGGAGAATCCCGCGGGTCTCCCTGGGCGCCGGCTGGAGGTCATCCGGGCTGCTGGCGCAGGGGCTGACCATCCCGAGATCGCCCAACAGCTGGTGCTGTCGGTCCGCACGGTCGACCACCACGTCTTCGCCGTCCTGGACAAGCTCGGCGTGCGCGGCAGGCGGCAGGCCGCCACCCGCGCCACGGAACTGGGGTGCTGCCGCCCGGGCGGTGAAAGGGAGGCATCGGAGCCGCCGAGCTGGGTGGCGGACACGGAGGTAGGCTGGTCGTGAACCGGGCTGGAACGGGCACATCGGACCCATCGGCGGGGGCCGGCGAAGGGCCCGCAGCGCCGGTGCCTGGAGCGGTCCCCAGATACGGGGGCTGCACATGTCCATCACACCGGCACAGGCGGCACGCCAGGAACTGCCAGGTTTCAAGGGGCAGTTGATCGGGCCGGAGGACTCCGGTTACGACGAGGCCCGTACTGTGTTCAACGCGATGATCGACCGGCGGCCCGCCCTGGTGGCGCGCTGCACGGGCCCCGAGGACGTCGCCCAGGTCGTCGGCTTCGCCCGCGACCACGCCCTACCGCTCGCGGTGCGCTGCGGTGGCCATCACGGCGCGGGCCTGGGGACCTGCGACGACGGGGTGGTCCTCGACCTCTCCCCGCTCAAGGACATCGAGGTCGACCCGAAGGCCCGAACGGTGCGCGTCGGCGGCGGCTGCGTCTGGGGCGAGGTCGACCGCGCCACCCACCCGCACGGCCTGGCCACACCGAGCGGCATCATCTCCACGACGGGCGTCGGAGGCCTCACGCTCGGCGGCGGTCTCGGGCACCTCACCCGCAAGTGCGGGCTGACCATCGACAATCTGCTGGAGGCCGACCTCGTTCTGGCGAGCGGTGAGCGCGTACGGGCGAGCGCCGACGAGAACACCGACCTGTACTGGGCGATCCGCGGGGGCGGCGGCAATTTCGGCGTCGTCACCTCCTTCCGCTACCGGCTGCACGAGGTGAGCACGGTCGTCGCGGGACCCACCTTCTGGCCCGTCGAACTCGGCGCCGAAGTCCTCACCGCCTACCGCGACTTCCTCCCGCACGCGCCCCGCGAACTGAACGCCTTCTTCCTGTTCGGCTCCGTCCCGCCGGGCCCGCCGTTCCCGGAGGAGATCCATCTGCGGAAGGTCTGCGGCGTCGTATGGTGCCGCGTCGGGGACGACCCGGAGGCGGCGGCCAGGGAGATGGCACCTCTGCTCGACGCCCTGCCCGCGCCGCTGCTGCACGGCGCCGCGCCGATGCCGCACCCCGCCATCCAGTCCGCGTTCGACGGGGTGTACCCGCCCGGCGACCAGTGGTACTGGCGCGCGGACTTCGTCAACGAGATCCCCGGCGAGGCGGTCGACCTGCACGCCAAGTTCGGTGCCGAGATGCCCACGTGGAAGTCGACGATGCACATGTATCCGATCGACGGCGCCGTCCACGACCTCGCCCCGACGGACACCGCGTGGAGCTACCGCGACGCCCGCTGGGCCTCCGTCTTCGCCGGCGTGGACCCCGACCCGGCCAACGCCGACGTCATCAAACGGTGGAGCGTCGACTACTCCGACGCACTGCACCCCTATTCGGCGGGCGGAGCCTACGTCAACATGATGATGGACGAGGGCCAGGAGCGCGTACGGGCCAGCTACCGCGACAACTACGCTCGGCTGGCCCGGATCAAGGCCGAGCGTGACCCAGGCAACCTGTTCCGCCTCAACCAGAACATCGAGCCCGCGGCGCTGGTCTGATCACGGCTTGCGGGCCACGCCCCCGTGGACGTCCGTGGGCTCGGGCGAGGTGCCGGGCTCAGGGCGCCACAGCGGGCAGGACACGATGCCGGGCTCGACCAGTTCGAGGCCCTCGTAGTACGCGCTGATCTGGGCGGGGCTGCGCAGCACGTACGGGATGGCGCCCGTGTCGTCGTAGCCCTGCTGGGCCTCCTTGAGTGCGGCGTCCGTGTCCGTGCTGTCGTAGTGCACGAAATAGCTGTGGGAGGGCAGGGCTGCCTGGAGGCGGCGGACGATCGACTTGGCCTCCTCGTAGTCCTGGATGTGGCCGAGGATGCCCATGAGCATCAGGGCGACGGGCTGCTCGAAGTCCAGGATGCCGGACGCCGCTTCGATGATCTTCTCGGGCTCGTGGAGATCCGCGTCGATGTAGTTCGTGACACCTTCGGGAGTGCTGGTGAGCAGGGCCTGGGCGTGGCGCAGTACCAGGGGGTCATTGTCGACGTAGACGATGCGCGACTCGGGTGCCACGCGCTGGGCCACCTGGTGGGTGTTGTCGTACGAGGGCAGGCCGGTGCCGATGTCGAGGAACTGGCGGATGCCGAGTTCGCCCGTCACGAACGTGACCGTGCGGATCAGGTAGTCGCGGGAGGCGCGGGCCATGGTCTCGATGTTCGGGGCGACTTCGCGGTAGGCGTCGCCCGCGGCCCGGTCGACCTCGTAGTTGTCCTTCCCGCCCATCCAGTAGTTCCAGATGCGAGCCGAATGCGGCACCGTGGTGTCGATCTTGGACAACGCCTCTTGGTCGGGGGTGGGCCGGCCGTCTGTCATGGGATGTCTCCTGCCCTGCGTCACGCGGTCGTCTCTAACTTATCGTCAACGTCTGTGCTTGAAGGCCGAGTTGGCTGAGTCGGGGGGCGGGTCCGCGGATGGGGTGGCCCGGTTCTCCCGTGTCGAGGGTGACGACGGGGACATGCTGGGCCAGGGTGCGCAGCGCCCGCTCGTAGGCGCCGACCGCCTCGGTGTCGTCCGACTCGCCCGTCACATGGAGGAGGGCGCCGTCGCGTTCGGCCACTGCCTCCGCGAAGTCGAGCGCCTGGATCCACGTCACCCGGGAGCGCCCGCGGCGCAACGGCCCGTAGACCAACTCGTGGACGAGACTGCCGTCGACGACCAACCTCCCCGGGGCGGCGAGCAGTTCGCGGTAGGGCTGGGTGGGGTCCACATGGTGAAGGTGGTCGCGCGAGCTGCGGATCAGGAATCCGTGGTGGGCCAGATCGGCGAGCAGGCCGCTTCTGCCGATGCCGTCAGGGCCCTCGACGACCAGCGTCCGGCACTGGGTGAGGGCCTGATGGAGGATCATCCCCGCACGCACTCCCTCCCACGACGACCGACTTCTCCAGTCTGAAGGGGACAACCCGCACGGCGGGAGTGTGCGTGCGGGTTGTCCGGTTGTGCGGTCGTAGTGGCGCGGACTTGAGGGCGCTGCGGTGAGGTCGCTCAGGCGACCAGGAAGTCGGCCTGCCCGGACTTGGCGCCCTGAAGGAACGCGATCATCTCGTCGCGGGTGTAGATCAGCGCGGGACCCTCGGGGTCCCTGGACTGACGGAAGGCGACGCTGCCGTCGGGCAGTCGCTTGACCTCGACACAGCTCCCGCCGTTCGTGCCGCTCCAGGGCTTGTGCCAGCCCTCGGTTCCCAGATCGACGGCGGGCATGCCGCTGTGGACGGATCCCATGGATCACAACTCCTTACGCAGTTCACCCAGGATGGCCCTGGTCCGAGCGACCGGCTCCGCCTGCACGGACATCCGGTCCAGTACTTCGAGATAGCCGACGACGTCGTCGGGACGGTCGACGTAGACCGCGCCGACGAGGCTCTCCGTGTAGACCACGTCGGGGAGTTCGGAGAAGCCGAAGCGGAAGTGGTGGAACGGGCCGAAGGCGCCCGGGTGGGCGCCCACGTCGAAGCGCATGATCTGGATCCGGACCTTCGGCATGTCCAGGACCTCGAGCAACCGGTCGATCTGGGCCCGCATCACCTCGGCCCCGCCCACCGGCCGGCGCAGCACCGTCTCGTCCAGAATGGCCCACACGGCGGGCGCGTCCGGTTTGGCGAGCAGGTCCTGGCGCTTGATCCGCAGGGCGACGCGGCGGGCGATCTCCTCCTTCGACTCGTTGGGGAAGCCGACGCGCATGAGCGCGGTGGCGTAGTCGTGCGTCTGCAACAGGCCCGGAACGTAGTGGGGTTCGTAGAGGCGGATGACGCTGGCTTCGCTCTCCAGGCTCACGTAGGCGCTGAACCACTCGGGCAGTACGTCGCGGTACTTGTACCACCAGCCGGGCTGGTTGGCCTCCCTGGCCAGGGTGAGGAAGTCGTCGATCTCCGCCGCCGGAACCCCGTAGGTGTGCAGCAACTCCCGCACATACGGGATACGCAGCCCCACCTCGGCCTTCTCGATCCGGCGGACCGTCAGCGGAGTGACCTCGATGGCGCGTGCCGCGTCCTCGAACGAGACGCCCGCCCGCTCCCGCAGCTGCCTCAGCCGCTTTCCGAGAACCATCCGCAGGACGGTCGGTGCGCTGCCGCCAGGGCGGTTCTCGCTCACGTCCTACCTCCGGGGAACGGCCGTCACAGCGTGCAGTGTGCCACGAGGTCGATGACAGTGACAGAGCGATGCGAATCGTTCTGAAATTATCAGAACGCAGGTTGCACGCTGAGTGTGTCCGCCACCATAGTGATCGAGTGATGTGTCGCACACTCAGCGGCGATCACGCTCAACTGTGCTCGGACGTACCGGAATTGACCTCTCGGCAGGTGCGTACGGGCGCAGCCGCACGCGAACGTGAGGCGAGACGGGGATGGCCACCGTGACCGACGGACAAGCGAGGAACGCCGGCAAGGCCCCTACCGGGGGCAACAGGGTGCTGGCGGCCGCCGTCAAGGAAGCCGGCTGTTCCTATGCCTCACTCGCCCTGCGGGTCAATGAGCTGGGCCGCCGCCAAGGCGCGGACTCCCACTACGACAAGGCGTCGGTCACCCGCTGGCTGCAGGGCCAGCAACCCCGGGGAACCACACCGGAGTTGATCGCCGCAGTCCTGTCCGAGCGGCTCGGCCGCGCCGTGTCACCCGCGGACCTGGGCTTCCTCTCCGATCAGCAGCGCCCGGTCGTGAGCAGGGCGCTCGTCTATGGGGAAGACGTGGCAGAAACCCTTCACACCCTGGCGGAGCTGGGGTCCACCGACATCTCCCGCCGAAGCCTCCTCGGCTCGGTTCCCTTCGTCGCGGCCGCTCTGACGACCCCTCAACGCGAGTGGCTGCTCTGGCTGTTGGAACAGCAGGACATCGTGCAACCGGCCCTGGCCGAGAGCGGCGGACCGGTCGAGCAGGTGCACGCGATGATCGCCATGTTCGACCAGATGGACAACCACTACGGCGGCGGCGGAGTGCGCACCAGCATCGTGCACTACCTCTCCACCGAAGTAGTTCCCATGCTCCAGCGCCGTGGTACGCCCTCGCGGCTGCGCCGCCCGTTGTACGCCGCCGCCGCGCGCCTCGCCGCGATGGCCGGCTGGAGCTCGTACGACGCGGGGGAGTACGGCCTGGCGCAGCGGTACATGACGCAGGGGCTGCGCCTGTGCGCCGAAGGACGCGACCGGGTGCTGGGCGGCCAGATCCTGGCCGGGCTCTCCCATCTCGCCACCAACCTCGGCCGCCCCGACGAGGGGGTCGCCCTGGCCCGCGCCGGGATCGTCACCGCCAAGGGGGCGGGCAGCCCGCTGGGCCTGATGCGCCTGTACGCCATGTCGGCGCGCGGACACGCCGCGCAGGGCCGCTCGGGCGAGGCCTCCGAGGCGCTGCGGCTGGCCGAGCGGCAACTGGACGTGAGCAAGGGAGCCGCGCAGGAGTCGGTGTGGGTGCGCTATCTCGACCATCAGTATCTGCAGGCCGAGTCCGCCCTGTGCTTCCGTGACCTGGGGCTTGCCGCGCAGGCGGAGCGCACGGCGAGCGAGTCGCTCAGCGCCGACGCCGACCGGCGCAGGCGTCAGGCCATCAGCCGCTCGGTACTGGCGACCGCCCATCTCCAGCAGGACCGCCTCGACGAGGCCGTGGGCACCGCGACCCAGGCGCTGGAGACCCTCAGTACCGTGCACAGCGAACGGTCGATCCAGGCCCTGCGTGACTTCCGCAGGCGGTTGGAGCCGCGCCGCCACGAGCCCGTGGTGATGGAGTTCGAGCGCAGGTCCCGCGCCGTACTGGGGGCGGTGGCATGACCAGTACGGGGCCGCCGCTGTCTCAGTACCCGTCGGGGGAGGGCGCGTTCTGGGCGCGGTCCACCGGCAGATGGGCGCCGGAGACCCCGCTCGACCAGTCGGACAGCAAAAACGCCACGACCCGGGCGACTTCCTGTGGCGCGACCGGCTCACCGCCCGGAAGCTCCGCCGCCACGAATCCGGCGAACGCCTCGGGATCCTCCCTGCGCATCCGGTCCCAGCGCCTGCCGGGGATGAGCATCGAGCCGGGGGAGACGGCGTTCACCCGGATCCCGTCCGGCCCGAGCTCGCGGGCGAGCGACGCGGCCAGCTGGATCTGCGCGGACTTGGCGACCCCGTACTGGGCGTACGGACCCGGCTTCCAACCGGAGATCGACGAGATGACCACGGCAGAGCCGCCGCCCGCCGCCCGCAGATGCGGGACCGCGGCCCGCACCAGCCGAACCGCGTGGCCGACGTTCACCTCCCAGGTCGCCGCCCAGTCCTCGGTGTCCGCCTGTTCGAAGCGGCCCCCGCGAGAACCGCCCGCGCAGGCCACCACCCCGTCCAAGCCGCCGAAACGTTTCGCCGTGTCCGCGACAAACCCCTCCAGTTCCTCGGGCTCGGTGATGTCGAGTGGCTGGGTGAACACCGCCGAGTGCATCGACGCGGCCAGCGCCTCCAGGTCCCGCGCGGTGCGCGCACAGGTCGCCACCCGCGCGCCCTCGGCGGCCAGCAGCCGCACGATCTGCTCGCCGAGCCCCCGCGTACCACCGGTGACCAGTACGCGCTTGCCGCGCACGCCGGGCCACCCCGTGCCACCGCCTGGACGCTCCGCCGCCCGGCCCCCGCTCACGTTGCTCACGCGATCGAACATACATGCCACACCACTACGTCCCCGCAACCGGACAACCCGCATACCCCCTGGTCGTCCCACCGGTCCGGCGTGTTGGCTGCACGGGCAGCCACCGAGACCTGCCCCCACCCGTGCTGCATCCGAAGGAGGACCGATGACGGCATCCAGGGCACATCGCCGCGGGCCGTCGCCCTCACTGGCGGTCGATTCCCCCGCGCCGGCGCGGGGTGTTCCCACCCGGGCGCCAGAGGTGCGCCCGGCGGACGACCGTAAGCCCGAGGGACGGGCCCGGCCCACTGAGGGGGCGACGGGTGCTGTGGCCCTCGCATCTCCGGTGACCCCGGCGGCACCCGTGATCCCGGTGATCTCCATGAGCCGAGCCCACCTCCTGCGGACCACCGTCCCCGCCCACCCCTCGCGGGCGTCGGGCGTGCGCGCCATGGTCGCCGAGCACCTCACGCACCTGGGGCTGTCGCCCGAGCGTCTCGACAACGCGGTCCTCGCGACGGACGAGCTGTTCGCCAACGCCCTCCGGCACGGCAGCCCCCACCCCGGCGGAACGATCACCGTCTCCGTCGAGTGCGCCGAGCGCGAGCTGCGTGTGACGGTCGCCGACCGCTCCTGCGCCCTGCCGAGGCGGCGTACGGCGGACGACGCCGAGGAGTCGGGACGCGGACTGGCCATCGTCGCCGCACTCACCGACGACTGGGGCATCGCACCGCCCGATCCCGGCACGACGGGCAAGCAGGTGTGGTTCACGCTGGTGCTCGAGGGGATGCCGTGAAGGGATTCCCAGCGCACCTGGCGGTCGACGGCGCGGCGCCGCCCCTGGACGCGGGCGCCCGGCCCATGGTTCCGGAACTCGCGTCAGCCCTCGCCGAGGAGCTCATACGCAGGGCGGACGAAGAGCGATGCCTGATGCGACAGGCACACGTGAACGCCACGGTGCAGTGCCGACGCGTCATCGTCGAATGCCGTGAGGCCAATGCCGAAGCCCTCAGGTTGATCGTCCACCGGCACGGCTGGCCGACCGCCGACCAGGTCGGCGCGCGCGCCTCGACGGCCGCCCTGATGATTCTTCTGCACGCCCCGGACCTCGACTTTCAGCTCGATTGCAGCGACCTGATCGCCCAGGCCGCGGCGGACGGGCGCTGCCCGGCCCTGCACCACGCGTATATCGCCGACCACTGCGCCGTCGAACAGGGCAGGCCGCAGTTCTACGGCACCCGCGTCAATCCCGTGACCTTCCGCCCGTACGCCATCCGCCAGCCGCAGACCCTGGACGAACGACGCCGCGACGTAGGCCTGGGCCCGATCGAGGAACAACTTCGGGCGCTGCGTGAGGGCGGATGAGGGGGCCCGGAACGTGATGTGCAGCACGCCCGGAAATGCCGTCGCGGCCGTCAGGTAATGATTCTGGCTGGGCACGGCTTGATCGCCGATCAAGAAAAGGGAAATCGCTGGCCACGGCATGTTCCGCTCATTTGACACTTCGTTGAGAGCACAGATAGGAAACAGCTCTCTGAAGTGGAGAGGTGGACTGTGCGCGAGCCGAACGTGGTCGGGGACTGGCAGGAGTACGAGGAGCATGCCGGCCTGCGTGTCCGCGTCCACGGTGTGGAAAAGGCGGAGCCGCCGCGAGGACGCGACGATGCTGCTGACGAACTCACCTACTTCAGATTTCGGGTGACCGTTGAAAACCGCACCACCGAGCATTTCGGGCTCCATCTCGAAGACGGCCAGATCGATATCCGCATCGGCGCCGACGGTGAGAGCGCCTTCCTCGACTGGCGGAACTCTCAGTTCATCGAGGGCTTCGACGTCTACCCGCTGCGCCGCGCCACAGCGGTCCTCTACGCCGCGGGCCAGGACACCGTCCTGCACCGCGTGGACATCCAGGTCCAGCTGAAGGTCGACGACGAGTGGACCGAGCGCTACCTCTGGGCGGGCGGCATCGACCTCGACGAAGCCGCCGCCGACGCGGGCGCACGCCCCGACACGGCGAGGGACAGCCTCGCCTGCCAGGTGAGCAATTTCCTTCGGAGGGAAGCGGAGTCCTGAACCGCGACCCGTGGCGGTGAGGGCGTCGCGCGCCAGTTTTTCCAGGACCTGTCCGGCCGCTCACGGTGGAGGAAAGCCGCGGCGCGCTGGATGGTGCCGGTGAGGGGGGTGATGGAGCCCCCGCGCGAGCGAAGCCGAGCGCGTGGGGGGAGTGCGTGCCACACTCCGCGTCTCCGCCGTGATCGGCTGGACAGGTCCTAGCGTTCCCCGGCCGGATTTCCCTCGACCCACTGGATGAGCAGCTGCCGTACGTACGGGTTGCCCTCCTGGGCGGCGTGCGCGAGCCGTTCCGCACTCGCGCGGGCCGCCCGCCAGCCCGCCGGAGTGTCCTCGGCATACGCGGCATCGGCGGCGGCCAGCGCGTCGGCCGCCAGGTGGCGCAGCTCCTCGGACAGGTCGTCGTCCGCCGCGGCCCGGTACGCCTCGAGGCGCAGGGCCGCCATGTCCCGGGGGGAGTCGGAAGGCACTGCCAGGGGCTGGGCATAGCCGCTGACGGCGATCACCACGCAGAAGGTCGCCACGTCCCGGCGGCTCTCCCGCTGCCCCTTCGCGATCGCCGGCGAGAGCCACGAAGGGGCTCTCCAGTGCGACACCGACGTGGCCGCGACGAGGGCAACGGCCAGCAGCACGAAAGGGAGCCAGCCACCCAGGAACCAGCTGATCGGCCCGAGCACCAGGAAACAGACCGCGCTGCTCATCCATATGCGACGGCGACCGAGTCTCAGGTGTCGTGGATCCATGCGGCTCAGTGTCGCAGGGGCACGTGGGACGCGAGGAGGGGGCGGGCGATTCGTGGGTCCATGCCGTTGTCGGCCCGTCTCCGGACGGCCGGACCGCTATGGCTTGCGGCCCACTGCGCCGTAGGCGTCGACGTTGGCACCCGATGAGTCACCGGGGTCCGGACGCCACCGCGTGACCTGGACGATGCCGGGCTCCGCCAGCTCGAGCCCCTCGAAGAAGCCGCCGATCTCCTCGACCCCGCGCACGTGATACGGCACGGCTCCGCTGGAGTTGTACGCCTCCGAGGCGGCGATCATGCCCTTGCTGGTTGCGGTGCCGTCACAGATGACGAGGTGACTGCCCGGCGGCAGCCCGTCCATGAGCCGGGACACCAGCGCCCGCGCCTGGTCGTAGTCGGCCACGTGGCCAAGGGTGTTGAGGATCATCAGGGCGACCGGCCGGGAGAAGTCGAGTGTGCCCGCGGCGGCCTTGAGGATGGCGTCCGGGTCGTACAGGTCCGTGTCGAGATACGCGGTCTCGCCCTCGGGCGTACTGGTCAGCAGGGCGCGGGCGTGAGCGAGCACCATGGGGTCGTTGTCGACGTACACGATCCGCGCGTCCGGTGCCAGCCGCTGCGCCACCTCATGGGTGTTGTCGGCGGTCGGCAGGCCTGTGCCGATGTCCAGGAACTGGCGGATGCCCTGGTCCACCGCCAGATACCGCACCGCGCGGCCCAGGAAGTAACGGCTGGTGCGCGCCACATCCACCAGGCCGGGGAAGATCTGCTTGATCTGGTCGCCGATCTCGCGGTCGACCTCGTAGTTGTCCTTGCCGCCGACGAAGTAGTTCCAAAAGCGCGCGGAGTGGGGCTTGCTGGTGTCGATCCGGGCGCGTATCTCGGTGGCGGCGACGAGCTGGGGATCCGGGACTGACACGAGAGCGCCTCCTGCGCGGTGTTGTTCGACGGACGAACATCAATCTAGACGAACCGGCGGGGCGTCTGTCCCGTTCCGCCCCCTCAACTCGGCCCAGACGCACGGCTTTTGGCCACGCCAGCCTGCCATGCGCCACGCTTCGGGCATCGTGCGTAGGGTCGATGCTTCACGTGCAGTGCACGGTTTCGGCCTGGCAGGACGATCGCGCTCGTACGCCGTCGCGCTGTCCCTTCGTCGCCGCGGCGCTAACGTGGCTGACATGCGCCGTACCAGCTGCCGTAAGGCGGGAGCCCTCGTGGCGGCAGCCCTGCTGATAGGCCTCGCCGCGGGCTGTGGGGGTGGCGGCCGTGGTTCTTCCGCGGCCGGCGCACCGACGCCGCACGCGTCGAAGCGGATCACGGTGTCGAGTCCGGCCTTCGTGGACGGTGGGACGATTCCGCGCCGCTACACCTGCGACGGCGAGGACGTCTCGCCGCCACTGGAGGTCTCCGGTGTGCCGGCGGACGCCGCTGAGCTGGCCGTCCTGGTCGAAGACCTGGACGCTCCGCGGGGCGCTTTCGTGCACTGGCTCATGTGGGGCGTCGACCCGCACGAGACGGCGCTCGGTGTCGGTGAGGTGCCGAAGGGGGCCGCACAGGGCCGCAACGGCTTCGGGAAGCGCGGCTATGGCGGACCCTGCCCGCCCAAGGGCAAGCCGCATCGCTACGTCTTCTCGGTGTTCGCCGCCGACAGGGAACTCTCCCTCTCCCAGGGCGCCTCCGTCGATGACCTGAAACGCGCGCTCGCCGGACACGCCACGGGAGTCGGCACCCTGACCGGTCGCTACGGCCGGTGAGCCGCTCGCCCGCCCGCAACCGTCGGCGCGGACGAGGCTGCAAATGGCTGGAGATGACCCTGGCCGCCCCGGACACGGCTACGTACGATGCCGTCACCCCCGTCCTTCACGGCTCCTTCACAAGCGGGGATGAGATGCGCATGCCTATTTGTCATGAGCATGCTCAAATGAGCCACGCTTGATCCAACGCACTGGTCTGCGACGGCTCCCCGCCCGCGCGGGGAACCGCACCCCCCTTTTCACGGCGGCCCACGCCAGGCGCCGCCGCCGGAACACCAACGCAACGGATTGGAGCACCATGGCTGGTGGGCTGCTTCTGGGTGGCGCGATCGCCGCCCTGTTCGCCTCAGCGCTCCCGACGCAGGACCCGTCCTCCGGGATCGTCGACCCGCCCCCGGACAAGATCGTCATCAAGGTGGCCACGGTGAACGGCTCCGGCTGTCCGCAGGGGACCGCCGCCGTAGCGGTCTCCCCGGACAACACTGCCTTCACGGTGACCTACAGCAACTACCTCGCCCAGGTCGGAGGCAACTCCGACCCCACCGCATTCCGCAAGAACTGCCAGCTCAACCTGATCGTCCACGTCCCGCAGGGCTTCACGTACGCCATCGCCAGCGCGGACTACCGCGGCTTCGCCGCACTGCAGCAGGGCGCGAGCAGCACCGAGAAGGCCTCGTACTACTTCCAGGGCTCCCCGAACACGGCCGCCATCACGCACCCCTTCCGCGGCCCGTACAACGACAACTGGCAGGCCACGGACAGTACGGACTGGGCGCAACTGGTCTGGGCACCCTGCGGTGTTCAGCGGAACTTCAACATCAACACCGAACTCCGTGTCAGCGCGGGGACGTCCGCGCCCGGCAGCACCAGCTTCATGACCATGGACTCGACCGACGGTGACATCAGCACCGTCTACCACCTGGCCTGGAAGGAGTGCCCCAGCTCCTGATGCCGCAGGGCGGCTGAGGCACCGCTCCCTCCACAGGTCCTTGACCGGCTCCGCCGCACCGGAGCCGGTCAAGCTAGGGCAGCAGCTTGTCGAGGGCCGCGGGCCCTTCTTCCTTGAGCTTGCGCTCGGCCCAGGCGAGGTTTCGCGGAGTGATGTCGCGGCCCGTGGCGAGCACCAGGTCCTCGGCGGTGACCGGGCCGCCGGAGCCGGTGTGCAGCAGCGCGTCGGGGGTCGTCCGGTCGTTGGACGACGCGGGCGAATCGGGTTGGCTGGTTGACATTGGTCTCTCCCTGTTCCGCCTGATCTGTTCTCACGCTACGGGCATTCCGCACACCCCGCGCGGCGCACCCCGCCCGGACCCGGCCCAGGGCGCCGCTCGGGGCGGGCGACCCCGTTCGGATGTACAGCGATGCCGGCCCACGCTCGCGGGGGTGATGGTGGAGGAACTCGCACCGCCGGGACCGCCGCCGTTGCCGCCGGCCCCGGACCCGACCCGGTCAGTGTCGCCGTGACAGCCCCGAAGACCTGCCCGGCAACATCACCCAGGTCCCCGTCGACCTCTGCAACAACTCCGTCGACCTCCGCGCCGATCGAGCGCCAGGTCGGTGAAGTCGTGCTCCCAGTCGTACGGCTTGCGGAGCCCTGTGGTGAGCAAGCTGACGCCTCCCACCCGCAGCACGACGTCGGTCCCGGCGTCCCTGTCGCCATGCCGGCCAGCGTCATCGTGAGCGGCCTGGCGCGCCGGTCACCGGCGGTGATCGTTGCTGTCGCGCCGGTGCCTCCCGCTCCGCGGTGTGCATGGCTGCTGAGCCGCACCGAGGCGTGCCCGACCCTCGGACCGGACGCCTCGCTCTCCGCGCCGCGTCGGCCGCGCCGAGGAGCGGTGTCCTTGCGGGAGAAACGGACGGCGCGTCAGATCTCCCGCGGGGCGGCGGGTGGCGGGTGGCGGCGAGAACGTCGACGACTCGACTCCGGGTCCGGCGATGGCGACGACGGGACGCGCGAGGGTGCGGCTCCGTGCTGTGACGCTTTCGTGCCTCTGCGTGCCCAGCACTATGCCGAGGTGCCGCTCGGCCTCACGCCGAGCGCGCGTCGCCTCCGGGGCGTCCGCGCGCTGCTGGGCAGCCCGTGCCCAGCGATCGGTGCGGCGTCCGTTGCCCGGACGGAACTCGGCGCGGAAGCACCGCGCGAGGGCAACGACGTCGTCGCCGTGGCGCGGACCGTGACCGACGTGGTGGAGCGGCTGTGCCGGGGCGGCGGCCCGGTCCTGGTGGAGGCGGCACAGCGTGCTCCGCTCGTCACTTCGTGGACGGCGAGGTGACGTACGACGTCCATTCATTGGTCTGTACATGACCATCATGTCGGGTCAGACTGTGCGCCGAACACCCACCCCCCGCTGAGGAGCAGTCATGCGCATGCCCGCACGGCAACGTTGTCACGCGGTCCTGGCCGGCCTCGTCACGCTCGCCACCGCCGCTGTCCTGTCCGTCGCCACCACCGTGCCCGCCGAAGCCGCCGACACCTGGAACGAGGTGGGCTCCGACCGCGCCGACCCGCTGACCGAGAGCCAGGGCCTCACCTCGGTCGAGGTACCGGCCGGCAGCGCCAACCGCTATACGGGCATCGGTACGATCCCCGCCGGCGTGAGCAGCCGCGGCTGGAACCACGTCGGCGACCCGGACGCCTCGTACAACGGCTACTACGTCGAGCCGTACCAGAGCGACTCCGGCAGCTCGAAGATGTTCCGGGTGCAGGCGCCGGGCGGCGCCTGGTCGGAGTACGTCCACGCGCTGAGCGCGGGAGAGGCGCTGAACAACTCCTTCGTCACCATCTCGCCGAGCGGTAGCTGGATGGTGGCCGGCGAATACGGCACGATGAGCCGGCTGCTGGTGTTCCCGACCCCCGGCGTGAACCCGAGCACGTCCCCCTCGGCGAACCTCCCGCAGGCGTCCACCATCAACCTGGATCACGCCGTACGCGACGTACAGGGCTGCGACTTCGTCACCGCGACCCGGCTGCTGTGCTCCTCCGACGACCCGGCGGGCACGCTCTTCGGCATCACCAAGCCGCTGCTGCAGATCGATCTGTCCGCCGAGCCGAACGGGTCGGCGGACGTCTCGGGGCATGTCACGGCCCTGCGTCAGCTCCCGCTGCGCAGCTCCTGCTCCGGCACGTTCGAGGCGGAGGGCATCGACTACGACCGCCGCACCGGCACCCTGCGCGTGATCGTCGTATCGCCGGGCTTCTGCGTCCTGACCGACAGCAAGACATACCGGTTCACCAGGGGCTGAACGCGCTCCTGGCGTGCCTCGAGGGCCGACCTGAAAGTAGGCGCCCGAGACGGGTAGGTCTAAGGTCGGAAGCAGAACCAGAGTGATGAGGGGCGGCCGGCTGTGGTGGAAGACGAAGCCGTGATCGGTTGCACGGGGGAGCTGCTCATCGGAACGCGTGGATCTGCCGGTCCCGGCGAGATCCTGGTGCGCGTCAGAGGCGGATCCGAGACCTTCCTCGCCTGGTCTGCGGAGCCCCTGCCGATGGGGGCCACCGTGCTTGTGATCGAGTCCCGCGGATGTCGTGAGGTCGACGTCATCAAGTGGGCCGATCCGCTGGAGGCGCTGGACGGCGATCCCGCCGGCGCAGGCTGAGGAGGAGAAAGATGTTCGGTTACCGCGTTCCCGCTCCCGATGAGGCGATGCTGATCTCGGGAGGCAGGCGGGGACTGGGGGGCGCGCCGTTCCGCGTGGTGACGGGGCATGGCAAGTTCGTGCTCCCGGTCTTCCGCAAGACCCGTTTCCTCACCCTGTCGATGTGCGAGTCCGAAGTCACCGAGACCTGTGTGACCAAGCAGGGCATCGCGCTGCACGTCCGCGCCGTCATCGCGTTCAAGGTCGGCAACGACACTGAGAGCATTATCAACGCGGGACAGCGGTTCCTCTCCGACCAGGATCAGATGTCGGTCCTGACCGGCCGGATCTTCGCCGGCCACCTGCGCGCCATCATCGGCTCGATGACGGTCGAGGAGATCGTCACCGAGCGGCAGAAGCTCGCCGCGGAAGTCCTGGACACCTCGAAGACCGAGATGGCGAAGATCGGCCTGATCGTGGACTCGCTGCAGATCCAGTCGATCGACGACGGCGACGTCGGCTACATCGACGCCATGTCCGCACCGCACAAGGCGGCCATCCAGCGGCAGGCCCAGATCGCGCAGGCCCAGGCCACCCAGGCCTCGGTCGAGGCGCAACAGGTGGCCGCGCGCAACCAGGCCGAGTACGCCCGCCAGACCGCCGTGGTGAAGGCGGAGTACTCGGCCCAGGTGGACCGCGCGCAGGCGGAGGCCGCCCAGGCCGGACCGCTGGCGCAGGCCCACGCCCAGCAGGAGGTGCTCGCCGCGCAGACCGAACTGGCCCAGCGCGCCGCCAAGTTGCGCCAGCAGCAGCTGGTGGCCGAGGTCGTGAAGCCCGCCGAGGCCGAGGCCGAGCGGATCAAGGTGCTCGCCATCGCCGAGGCGGAACGCATGAAGATCCAGGCGGAGGCCGCGGCCTCGCACGACCGGGTCGCACTCGACCGGATGCTGATCGACCAGCTCCCGCTGATCGTGAAGGAAGCCGCGGGTGGCCTCGCCGGAGCCAACGTCAACGTCCTGAACGGCGCGGACGGCCTCGGTGAGATCGCGGCCGGCCTGGTCGCCCAGGGCCTGACGATCCTGGACTCGGTCCGGCAGAACCTGAACGGCCAGAACTCCGACGGTCGCGCCGACAAGTCCAACGGACCGCTGGAGCTGCAGAGTTACCTGCGTACGCCGGAGAAGGACACTGACGAGAGCGAACCGGAGGGCGGCCCGTCGTCGACGAGGTGACCTGACGTCCGCGTCCCGCAACATCTGTCACTGCTGTGTCACGGCCCCTCGGGGCACCACAACTCCCTTGATGCGTCTCGTGTCGAACTGGGCGTCGGTGTAAGCAAGCAGCGCTTATCACCGCTTTCACCGACAAGCCCGGCTTTCGATCTCACACGGCACATCATCAACGGGGGACAGATCATGACCAGCAGGCAGCGTACGACCGACGCCACGCCTTCGATCACCGGCACCACCCGAGCCCGCCGCAGGAGCGCCTCGGCCGCTATGGCCGCGGCCTCCTTCCTCCTGCTGGCGGGCCTCGGCATCGCCGCCGCGCCCGCCTCCTACGCGGGCGTTCCCGGCGGTACGCACGCGAACGACCGCAACTGCGACTTCGACGGCGACGGTTACGACGACATCCTCATCGGCGCGCCCGACGGCACCGTCGACGGCAAGAAGGGCGCCGGTTACGTCACCGTCCAGTACGGGGCGGCGGGCGGGCTCGGCACCCACAACAGTGTTCCCAAGGCTCGTACCGCCGTGTTCAGCCAGTCCACCGCCGGGGTTCCGGGCACCTCACAGACGTACGACGCCTTCGGCGCGGCCGTCGCGACCGGGGACATCGACGGCGACGGGTACGACGACGCGGTCATCGGGGCGCCCGGCGAGGAGGCGGGTGCCCTGCAGGACGCCGGCCGGGTCACCGTCCTGTACGGCTCAAAAAGCGGACTCGGTGCAGCCCGCAGCGTCTCCTTCGCGTCCGCCGACCCGGCCGCGGGCGCCCGGTTCGGCTCGGCCGTCACCGCGGCGCGGCTGACGGGGGAGACCCTCGGCGACGTCGTCGCCGTACTCGACCAGCGAGGCGCGGAGTTCTCCACGTACAGCGGGGGTGCCCTGCGGCACACCGGCACCCTCGACACGACCAAGCACCCCGCGGGACGCGCCGTCCGGCCCGCCTACCTCACCACGGGCGACTACGACGCCAACGGCTACGCCGACCTGGTCGTCTCCGGCTACAGCCCCGACGACGACTATGCGCAGGGATGGTCGGCGGTCTACTCGGGCGGAGCGCATGGCCTGACCCACCTGCGCGACCTGCGCGGCGGCATCTCCACCGCCTCGGGCGACATCAACAACGACGGATACGACGACCTCGTCACCGGCCAGATCAGCAGCCCCGACGCCGAGGCGGAAGGTCTGACCGGCGGCCTGGTCGGCGTCTACTACGGGGGCGAGGACGGCCCCAAGGGCCTGGAGAGCGAGGACGGCACGCCTCTGTGGTGGACGCAGAACTCCCCGGGAGTGCCCGGCGCCGGCGAGCACGGTGACGCCTGGGGTACGGAGCTCTCCGTCGGCGACGTGGACGGTGACGGCTACGCGGACCTGGCCGTCGGCGCGCCAGGCGAGGATGTAGGGACCGTCGCGGACGCCGGCGCGGTGTGGCTGCTGCGCGGCTCGGCGGACGGCCTGACCGCGATGGGCGCGCAGTCCTTCGACCAGAACACCCCCGACATTCCCGGCACCGCCGAGGCCGGCGACGAGTGGGGCGCACAGATAAGGCTCGCCGACACGAACGCCGACGGCCGCTGCGAACTGATCGCCGCCGCACCGGGCGAGGACAACCAGGACGGCGTGGTCTGGCAACTGCCCGCGAGCACCAAGGGACTCGTGGCGGACGGCTCCTGGCTCTACGGCCCGGGAGCACTGGGCGCCACGGGCAGCGCCGCCCGCTTCGGCGCCGCCATCGACGAGTAAGCCGCGCCGCGTCTGCGGGAAGTCGGCAACCCCATGATGGAGGCCACCGCCCGGAACGGGTGGTGGCCTCCATCATGGGCTGTCAGCGTTTGGCGAGGTCGGTGAGCTTGGTGGCCAGGCTGGACAGGGCGTCCTTGATGGTGCCGCTGTTCTTCGCGGCCGCGTCGGTGGAGGCCTTGATGGCTTCCGCGAGTTCGACGTTGCTTTGGGCGAGGGCCAGGTTGGTGGAGACGTGCAGATCGCTGATCTCGTCGGGGTGTGCCGGTTTCTTGCCGGCCACCTGCTTTTGCTTCGACTGCGCTCTTTCGATCAAGGTCTTCGCGGGCGTTGCCAAGATCCCCCCTCGGTCGACGTGACGTTTTCGGACCAAGATAGATGGCTGGTTGAGGCATGGGTAGAACGCCGCGGCCTCGCTGACCACGGCCGGCTCGCGGTGCTCACACACGCCGGAGCGGAACTTGACGCCGACGGTCCGGCGCTGTGCCGGGTTCGCCATCGGGACGCGTGTCCGGCTGTTCGGGGGCGGCTGAATCACCCTAGAATCAGCGGAAGTTGATCGCTTCATCCGGCCCGTCCGCCCCAGGAGGAGCGCATGCCCCGAACCCCCTCGCGACGGACCGCACTGCGCGGTCTCGCGGCAACCGGCGCCGCCGTGATCGGGTTCGACCCGTTCACACGGAGCTGGGCGGCCACCGCCTCCGACCGGCCGCTGACCGGACTCCCGCCGCTGGACGGGAGCGTGCACACCGACGAGACATCGCTCCATGACGCCGCCGACGACTTCGGGCATATCATCCATCGCCGTCCGGTGGCGGTCCTGCGACCGGGATCCGTCAGGGATGTCGTCGCGATGATCCGGTTCTGCGACGCGCACGGGCTGCGGGTCGCCCCACGCGGACAGGGCCACGCCACTCAGGGTCAGGCGCAGGTCGACGGCGGCCTGGTCATCGAGACCGCGCCGCTCGCGGCCATCGGTTCGATCGGACCACGCAGTACGACGGTCACGGTCGGGGCGGGCGCCAAGTGGAGCGACGTGGCCAAGGCCGCTGTGGCCCACGATCTGACCCCGCCCGTCTTCACCGACTATCTCGAGCTCTCCGTCGGCGGCACCCTGTCGGTCGGCGGGCTCGGCGGCCAGACGCACCGTCATGGCGCCCAGGTCGACAACGTCACGGAACTCCAAGTCGTCACCGGCTCGGGGGAGTTCGTCCGCTGCTCCCCGACACACCACCGAGACCTGTTCCTCGCCGCGCTCGCCGGACTCGGCCAGTGCGCCGTCATCGTCGGCGCCACCCTGCGTCTGGTCCCCGCGCCCGAGACCGTACGCCACTACCTCCTGTCGTACGACGATCTGCGCACGTTTCTCGACGACCAGCGACGGCTCGTACAGGAAGGCCGCTTCGCCTACGTCGAGGGCCAAGTCACCCCTGACGCCGAGGGAGCCTTCCGCAGCTACCTTCTGGAGGCCGTCGCCTACGGCCCTCCCGTCGGTCCCGCCCCCGACGACTCCGCACTGCTGCGCGGGCTTCGTCACAACCCGTCCGCCGTCCAGACCTCCGACCTCGCCTACTACGACTTCCTCGACCGGCTCGCCCCCGGTGTCGCCGCCCTGAAGGAAGCGGGGCTCTGGTCGTACGCCCACCCCTGGCTCAATCTGCTGCTGCCCGGCCGCTCGGCGCTCTCCCTCACCGGAACCCTGCTGGACGACCTCACCGCGGCCGACCTCGGCCCGGGCGTGGTCCTGCTCTACCCACTGCTGCGCGAGCGACTTCACACCCCGCTCCTGCGTACTCCGCGGGACCCGGTGCCCTACCTTCTGGCCGTTCTGCGCACCACCCCGCCCGACGACACGGCGACCATCGACCGCCTCCTCGCGGCCAACCGCAGCGCCTACGACACCGTCCACGCGGCCGGCGGTACCCACTATCCGGTCGGCTCCGTGCCCTTCGGCCCCGCGGACTGGCGCGACCACTTCGGCTCCGCCTGGCGCCAACTGGCCACGGCCAGACAGACCTACGACCCGCACGGAATCCTGGTACCGGGCCAGGGCATCTTCTGACGGCGGGTCACGCGGCTCACCAGCGCCGCGGTTCGCTGCCCACGATCGGCACCGACGGCTTGCCGTCCACACCCTCCGGGACGTCGCCGGCGAGCATCACCCGGTGCATGACCCGGGGGTGCTCGAGGTGGGACGTGTCGCTGGGCGCCAGATGGATCGTGGCCCGGTTGTCCCAGAAGGCCACGCTGCCGGGCTCCCACCGGAACCGCACCGTGTACTCGGGCCGGGTGGCCTGCTCCAGCAGCATCTCCAGCAACGCCCGGCTTTCCGGCCGGGACACCCCCAGGATCTGCTCGACGTAGTAGCCGTTGACGAACAGCACCCGCTCGCCCGTCTCGGGGTGCACCCGTACCAGCGGGTGGTCGGAGGCGATCTGATGGTCCAGCAGATGGCGTACGTAGGCGTCGTCGCCGGGCCGCGCCTGGTACCCGACACCCAGGCGGTGCTCGGCGCGCAGACCGTCGACGAAGTCCCGTACGGGCTTTGAGAGGCCCGCGTAGGCGACGGCGAGGTTGGACCAGGTCGTGTCGCCGCCGTACGGGGGTACGGTCTCGGCGCGCAGGATGGTCGCGGCCGGCGGGTCGACCCGGGCGCCGTGATCGCAGTGCCATCCTCGCGGCAGGGAATGGCGACGACGCCGCAGCCACTCCTCGTGGTCCATGCCGTAGCGCCCGCCCAGCTCCAGCCGGTCGGCCGTCGTCTCGATCTCGGGGAAGTCCCGGGGCGACGCGCTGCCGCGTGATCGGAGGCGGATCGGTTCGCCGAACCGCCGCGCGAAGGCCACATGGGAGGCGTGATCCAGCCGCTGCTCCCGGAAGAACACGACCTTCCAGCGCAGCACCGCCGCCCGGATCCGGGCGACGACCGCGTCCTCCAGCTCCTCGGCCAGATCGACTCCCGTGATCTCGGCGCCGATGTGTCCGGCGACCGGCATCACTTCGAGACGTGTGACCTGCTCCGTCATGTGCGCTCCGTTGATCGTGCTGTCGGCTCGTCCAAGTCCAGCATGACCGTTGAGCCCGGCGCCGGGCAGGGCGCATCGCGGCGGATGACACGGATCTTGGACTGGCCGTGCGGCACTTCCTCCCAGTGGGCCATGAAGCGGGCCGCCAGACCGTGCTTCTCGGCCGGCGTGACGAGGGCCTCGGTGCGGTAGGAGCAGTCCTCCCGCAGCACGTGGTGCTCCTGGCCCTCGGTGCGTTCGAAGGTGAAGTCGACGAGAGGCCGGAGGAGCTGTTCGCGGCGGTCCACGGCGCGGCGTCCGGCCGTACCGCGCTGTCGGCTCCGGTCGCCGACCGCGTAGGTGGCCCAGCTGTGCGGCCCGCGCCCCGCGCTGTCCGAACGCGAGCGCGACACCTCGAGCAGTTGGCGCGTGGCCTGGGCAACCGGGAGATCGCCCGGACCCTGCTCATCAGTGAGGCCACCGTCAAGACCCACCTGGGACGGATCTTGCCAAGGTCGGGGTGGACACCCGCGCGGGCGCGGTGGCGGTGGCCAAAGAACAGCGGCTGTTGCCCTGACCGCTGCGGCCGAAGGCCATGCGTACGGGACACAGGGCGTCCACACGGGGCGCGTACCGCTTGGTGCACCTGCGTCGTCTCACTCCCTGCCACGGCGCGTGGCGGGCACCGAAAATGGGGCGCAGTGAACGGGGCCCGCCCACCATCCGCGAAGGGGCGGGACCCGTTCACGTGGGTGCGCCGTGCCGAGGAGGGTCAGGGTCGGTGGTCGCGCAGTGCGGCGAGGGCGCGGTCGGCGTGCGCGCTCATGCGCAGTTCGCTGCGGACCACCTCGAGGATCGTGCGGTCCTGGGCGATGACGAACGTGGCCCGTTTCGTGGGCGCCAGCGAGAAGCCGCGCTTGACACCGAAGCGTTCACGGACGGTTCCGTCGGTGTCGGACAGCAGGGGGAATCCGAGGGTGTGGCGTCCGGCGAACTCCTGCTGCCGGTCGACCGGATCACCGCTTATCCCCACCGGGCGTGCGCCAGCGGCGGCGAACTCGGCGGCCAGGTCACGGAAGTGACAGGCTTCGGCGGTACAGCCGGGGGTGAGGGCGGCGGGATAGAAGAACAGCACCACCGGCCCGTCGCCGAGCAGCTCGGACAGCTGTCGGCTCGTGCCGGTCTCGTCCGGGAGGGCGAAGTCCTCGACCGTGTCGCCGACATTGACTCGGCTCGTCATGACCGGCCCTCCGCGTTCCGGGCGACGCCGCGCGCCCACAGGACGAGCGGCACCTGCAGGGGCAGGCGGGCGAGCGCCGCCGTCTTGAGAGGTGCGGGACGGTGGCGCCAGTCCACCGCCATCTGGACGTTGGCGGGGAACACACCGACGAAGAAGGCGGCGGTGGCCAGCGCGGCGACGCGCCGGGTGCGGGGCAGCGCCAGTCCGGCTGCCAGCGCCAGTTCGGCGGCACCGCTCGCGTACGTCCAGGCCCGTGGCGTTCCCGGCAGGGCACGCGGGATGGTCTCGTCGTACTGGCGGGGCGCGGCGAAGTGGGTGATGCCCGCCGTGGCCAACAGGCCGGCGAGCAACAGGGGCGAGCGTTCCGACCGTGGCACGGTTCCTCCTCTGGGGGCCTGCCGCGCGATATTACTGGACGGTAAGTGACCGTGGGGACTTCTGGGCCAACCCTGGCGCGGCCGACTGGGTCCGTGCGGACGCGCTCCTGACGTCACCGGCCGGCGAGGGACCGTACGAAGGCGCCGGACGGAACCCTTTCCCAGCAGGAATGCTTCTCTGCCTTGAGAGAGCACCGCCGAATTCTCGGCCGATGAGGTTTGGACTGGCCTTTCACGGTGAGCCGTAATGGTAGATCGCACCGTCGAGGCAGTGAGGACGTGAATCGCGGTGGCCAAGAACCAGAAGGGCCATGCCAAGAAGGAGCAGGTCAAGGGCAAGGCCAAGGAAGCCGTCGGACGCACGGTAGGCAACGAGCGGATGACTGCCGAAGGAAAGGGCGAGCAGGCGAAGGGTGACGCCCGTCAGGCCAAGGAAAAGACCAAGGACGTCTTCAAGCATTGACGACAGTCAATTCCTCAGGGCCCGCTGTGCGATTTCGCGGCGGGCCCTGTCTCATTTCGGGGGAAGCGAGGAAGAGGAGCGAAGGATGCGCGCGGAGCGCGGGACGCCCTCCACCGAGATCCAGATGTGCTCGCCCGGGCCGAGCAGCCCCGTCGAAGTACGCCAGGCGGTCCGGCGCGCCCTCGAAGGACGAGCCCGCGGGCGCGACACCGCAGACGATGACGAGGCCGTCAGCGACGCTCTTCTGGTGGCGTCGGAACTGACCACCAACGCCATGCTCCACGGCGGCGGTGTCACCGACTTCGAGGTGACGCCGACCGATGGGGAGGTACGCCTGTCCGTGAGCGACCGAAGCGACGACCTGCCCGTCGAGACACCGCGGACCGATGACATCGGGCGCATCCGGGTCGGAGGCAACGGATGGATGATCGTCTGCCGCCTCGCCAGCGACATCGTCATCTCGAAGCTGCGCGCCGGAGGAAAGCGGATCACGGCTGTGGTGCCGCTGTCACCTCGCACCACGGGCTGAAGCTGCCGCGCCGCCGATCGGGATCATGCCGTCAGGGCGTGCGGGGCCGTAGCCGCACCTCGCGCGGCGGCCCGTACCGGATACGTGGTCTTCGCCGGGTCCACCAGCGGCTCGCCCAGCACGATCCGGCCCGCGGAGTGCAGCGCGTCGCACTCGTCGGTGGGCAGGGCCATGTAGCAGCCGCCTCGCCCGCCCCGGGGAGCCAGGGGCAGCCAATAGCCGTACCGACGCCGCCCGTTGGCGTGCACGGTGAGACAGACGGGGAAACGCTGCTCGGTGATCAGGCGCAGGACCTCGGCACCGCCGGGACTGAGCGGAGTGCGCGGGCGCGGCAGGGCTCGGAGCATCGTCAACGGCCTCCGTTCAGCGCTCGCGGCACGGCGCCGTGGTGGAGGGTGGGCGTCATGTGCGTGAGGCCTTTCGACGGAGAGGGTCGATCACGTACCACCCGGGGCGGTGACGTGCTCGCTGTCGGCATTGTTGCGCAGAGCACTGACAACGCGGGCCGGGCGGCGCGTCGGCCCGGGCCTGGTCACCGCGTATGTCCGGCCTCGTCACCGGTGAGGGCTCGGCGCCCGGTCCCGGTGGGCCCGGCGGGTCACCGGTGCGGAATCGGCGCCCGGTACCGACGAGCCCGGCCGGCGAGCTGGCCTTGGACATAGGGGTCGCTTTCTGGGTCGTAGGACCCCGCGTGGACGGTCAGGGTCTCGGTGATCCGCTCCCACTCCTCGACCTCCGCCCGCGCGATCACCGCGTCCTGGCCGGTGCGGGGAGCGTCCTCAGCGATCCGCCGGGCGGTTTCCGTCGCGGTCTTCGCCTCGTGATGCCTCATCCCCGTGGCCGAGCGCCGCACCCGCTCCCAGGCGGCCTCCTCCGGTGCGGAGGGCTCCGACATCTCGTCCCTCGTCTCGTCGCCTGTGCCGGTCGCTCGGTCCTGCTCCGGAGTCACCGCTCCACCTCATTCGCCATTCGCCTACGGGCGTGTCCTTCAGCCGTCCCGTGTGCCCCCGGCGACAGAAGCGACACCTGTCCGGAGGGGAGCGAACAGGGAGATCACCAGGGCAGGAAGGCGTGTACGTCCTTGCCGTCGGGGCGCACCACCACGCTGACCTGGTCGGCGAGCGCTTGGATGAGGTGCCAGCCGATGCCGCCCCCGCCCTGGGAAGGGCGGAAGGGGCGGGGCGCGGGTGGGGTGGTATTGCTGTCGCGCAGTGTCACGTGTACACCGTCGAAGGTGGGGCGTATGCGGAGTTGGAAGGGTCCCGGAGCGTACTGGATCGTGTTGGCGGCCAGTTCCGTGACCACCAGCAGAATGTCGTCCCCGTGCTCCGCCGACGCGGGCGGCGACGCCCGCGCCAGTGCGCGGACGTAGTCCTCCGCGGCGACGCGTGCGTCGGTCACGTTGCGCAGTTCACCAGCGAAGGTCCTGGTGAGGCTCTGGAACTCCTCACACGTCCGCTTCCTGCCCCGGCTCGGATCGTTTTCCATCGGGCCCTTCTCGGATCTCGTCGGCGGGGTGTCCCTCCCCTGCTCCGCGAGACGGGCACGTCGCTCCGCGGCGAGGGTAAACCCCCCGCCGTGCCCGCCTACGCCGTACCGCCCCCGGACCGACGGCCGGACGTGCGCCGCGCCAGGGCGCGCCGCTCGGCCTCGCTCGTGCCACCCCAGACGCCGATGCTCTGGCCCGTGTCGAGCGCCCAGCGCAGGCATTCGTCACGGACCGGGCAGCTGTGGCAGATCCGCTTCGCTTCGTGGATCTGCAGCAGGGCGGGTCCCGTGTTGCCGATGGGGAAGAACAGATCGGGGTCGACGGCGCGGCATGCCGCGGAGTCGCGCCAGTAGTCCATGTGTGCCTCCTGCGGTCGCGGTGGTGTCGTTCACAGGGCTTCGATCCCCTGCCGGGTCACCCTTGATCGCACAGGTGAAACAGCCAGGGCGTGGACAGATCCTGCGGCCACTCCACCGCCCCCGGGTGGGGCGACCACCCGAGGCGGCTTGAAACGGCGGTCGAGGAGGAGGCCACGGCTTCTCGCCCGGCGCGGCGGGGGTGGCGGGGTGGCAAGATGGAAGCCCGGGTGACGGCGGTCGCGCTTCGACTGACAAGCAGGTGGGACATGGCGCAGGAGTTGGGCGATGTCTGGGAGAAGTTCGCCGGCGCGTTGGCGGACATGGCACGGGATCTGTTGGCCCAGGACTCCGTCCAGGCCACCTTGGACCGCATCGTGGAGCATGCGACGGTCCTGATCAACGGCTGTGACGAGGCCGGCATTCTCACGGTGCGTCGGGGTGAGGTCCGTGCCCTGGCGGCGACCAGCGACGTGGTGCGGATGGCGGACCGGATCCAGCAGGACCTCTGCGAGGGCCCCTGCTTCGACGCCGTGACCGACCGACGGCAGCTCTACGTCATCGAGGACCTGCGTCAGCCGCACGAGCAGTGGGCCCGCTTCGCCCCGGAGCTGAGGAAGCTGGGCATGGGCAGCATGATGGGTTTTCTGCTCTTCACCGAGGACGACGAGCTCGGCGCGCTCAACCTGTACTCCCACCGCCCGGGGACCTTCGACGAGCAGGCCCAGCGCGCGGCCTGGGTCCTCGCCTCCCATGCCGCCGTCGCCTTCTCCGCGGCCCGCACCCACCAGCAGCTCGGCCATGCCCTGGAGACCCGCCACGAGATCGGTGAGGCCATGGGCATCCTCATGGAGCGTCACGGCCTCACCGAGGACAGCGCCTTCAAGGTCCTCAAGAAGGCCTCCCAGGACCACAACGTCAAACTGCGCGAGATCGCCAGGAAGATCTGCGAGACCGGCGAGAAGCCCACCTGAGCATGGGCGCGCCGATATCTGTGACCCGGGTGTGAAGGCGCGTGGCCGCCTGGCATGGGCTCGGGCGCGGCGGGAAGAAGGGCAGCAGCCTGTTCGGCGCGCCGGTCGGACACCGGGTGCGGTGTTCACGGCGTGGGCGAAGGAAACACGGCAAGGGAAAGGCAGGTGAAGCGATGGCTACCGCCGAACGGCTCCCCAACTCCCGCGCTGTCCCTGGTGCACGGCTGGAGAGCAATCCGCAGGCGGCGGAGCGCGCCCGGCGTATGGTCCGGACATTCCTCGGCGGCTTGCCGCGTCAGGTGCCGCGCGAGGCCGTGGAGGCCATCACCCTCGTGGTGTCGGAACTGGTGACGAATGCGGTCCGTCATGCGCGCGGTCGGTGGTGCCGCATCGATCTGCAGGACATCGGAAACGGGGTGGGCATCTCCGTCTCCGACGACGACCCCTCGCCGCCGCGTCCGCGACGCCTGGGTCCGACCGCGGAGGGCGGCTTCGGCTGGCCCTTGGTGCGGCGTCTGTCCTGCGAACTCACGGTGTCGTCCCGGCCCGACGGCAAAACCGTTCACGCTGTCGTGCGTTTCTGACGCCCCCGGGGACAGCGCGTCATTCGCGAGCCGGCCGCGACACACGGCCGTGCCGGAGACCCGCGTCCAACGACAGGGCGACAGGGGGCGTCGTGAACAGGCCCCGGGGGAGAGCGTGATGACCTGTTGCAGATGAGGGGGACGTGAATCGCGCCGTGGAGCAGGGCGCCCGCCCGAAGGCCGTCGCCGATCGGCCGGCGGACGCCGTCGAGGGGCGCGTCGAACCCTGGACCTCGGCCGGCGAGGCGGTCAGCCCGTGAGTGTCCGCGCATCGACTGAGGGCCCTCACCGACCGTCGGGCGCCGATCCGAAACCGACCTCACCGCACTGGCCGAAAGCCGTAGAGGCGTCGCACCTCTTCTCCATCCCTACTGCTTGCCACGTCTTGACTCACCCTTTCCGTAATACCTCTGACACAGAGCTATTCTCGAAAGTGTGGAGTCGGAGAACTTTCCCGAGGCCCTGGCCGACACATTGGCCGGACTTCAGCGGCTGATCAGACGGCGGCTGCGTGGCGGTACGACCGCCCCGCGGCTGCGGGGCGCCGAGGTCGATCTGCTGAGGCTGGTCGTGGCCCGGCCCGGTATCGGAGTGTCGGAGGCCGCCAAGGACCTCTACGTGGCGGGCAATTCGGTGTCGACACTGGTCAACCAGCTGGTGCGGGACGGCTATCTGGTCCGCGAGACGGATCCGGCCGACCGCCGGGCCGCGCGACTGCTGCCCACCCCGGCCGCCGACGCGCGGCTGAGCGACTGGCGCCGCCGGCGCGCGGCGCTCGTACGCCGCCAAGTGGTCCGTCTCGACGAGGCCGACCGCGCGGCGCTGGAGGCCGCCCTTCCGGCCCTGCGCAAGCTGGCGGCGAACCTGCACGAGGAGGCCGAGGAGACATGACGCGTAACACGACCGACGGGGGGGACCCCGGCCCGCGGGGGAGTACGGCCGCGGAGGGACGCGAGGTCGACGACGCGCAGGTCACCGGGACCGGCGCCGGAACGGGGGCCGCGGGGACGCGAACCGCGCCGAACGGATCCCGCACGGACGCCGTCACCTGCGCCGGGCTCGCCTACGCCTTCGGTGAGACCACCGCGGTGGACGGGCTCGACCTCTCCGTCCGTGACGGGGAGGTGTTCGGCCTGCTCGGGCCCAACGGCGCCGGCAAGACCACGGCGATCCGCTGCATCACCACGCTGCTGCCGGTCCCCGCCGGCATGGTCGGGGTCTTCGGGCACGACGCCACCCGCGAACGCATGGCGGTGCGCCGCCTGTTGGGCTACGTACCGCAGCAGCTCTCCGCCGACTCCGGGCTCACCGGCCGGGAGAACGTCGCCCTGTTCGCCCGTGTCTTCGACGTCTCGCGACGGGAGCGCGCGGCGCGCGTCGATCAGGCGCTCGCGGCCGTCGACCTGACCGATGCGGCCGACCGGCTCGCCAAGACGTACTCCGGAGGCATGGTCCGCCGCCTCGAGCTGGCCCAGGCGCTGGTGAGCGCGCCCCGGCTGCTGATCCTCGACGAGCCGACCATCGGCCTCGACCCGATCGCCCGGACGAGCGTGTGGGAGCACATCAACGCCGTACGGGCCGCCACCGGCATGACCGTCCTCGTGACGACCCACTACATGGACGAGGCCGACCAGTACTGCGACCGGGTCGCGCTGATGCACCGAGGCCGCGTCCGCGCGCTCGGCACCCCCGGCGAACTGAGGGTGGGTCTTGGCGAGCGGCGCGGCGGCGCCAGGAACGGTGAACTGCCCACGCTGGAGGACGTCTTCCGCGACATCGCCGGCAGTGGACTCGACGACCAGTCAGGAGAGTTCAGCGATGTCCGAAGCACCCGCCGCACCGCGTCCCGTGTCGGCTGACACCGTCCATCCGGCCGGCCTCGACCTGCTCCTGACACCGCCCCGGGCCCGTACCGGATGGCAGGTGCTGCCCGCCCGGGTCGGTGCGATGTGCGCCGTCGAGCTGCAAAAGCTCCGCCACGACCGCACCGAGCTGTACACCAGGGCGGTCCAGCCCGCGCTCTGGCTGCTGATCTTCGGGGAGACCTTCACCCGGATCCGGGCCATACCGACCGGCGGCATTCCCTACCTCGACTACCTCGCGCCCGGGATCATCGCCCAGTCCGCGATGTTCATCGCCATCTTCTACGGCATCATGATCATCTGGGAGCGGGACGCCGGCATCCTCACCAAGCTCCTCGTCACCCCCACGCCGCGCTCGGCGCTCATCACCGGCAAGGCCTTCGCCGCCGGAGTGAAGGCGCTGATCCAGGCGGTGGTCGTGGTCGTCATCGCCGCGCTGCTCGGGGTGGCGATGACCTGGAACCCGCTACGGCTGCTGGGCGTCGCGGTGGCCGTCGTGCTCGGTTCGGCGTTCTTCTCCTGCCTGTCGATGACCATCGCGGGCATCGTGCTCACCCGGGACCGTCTGATGGGTATCGGCCAGGCCATCACGATGCCGCTGTTCTTCGGCTCCAACGCCCTCTATCCGGTGGCCGTCATGCCCGGCTGGCTCCAGACCATCAGCAAGATCAATCCCCTGAGCTACCAGGTGGACGCCCTGCGCGGCCTCCTGCTCGGCACCCACGCCCACCTCGCCCTCGACTACGGCGTCCTCGTCCTGGCCGCGGCCCTCGGCATCCTGTCCGCCTCGTCATTGCTGGGCCGCCTGGCGCGCTGAAGCGCGACCTTGAACGATTGGTGACGCCGGGCGCTCCGGCTTTAACGTCGACGTAGTGAACGCCCGCGTTCACAGGTCGGAGGATCGAGCGGGATGTCCGTGCTGGTCACTGTCTTCGTGTACGGCCAGCCGCAACGAGGCGACGAATCAGGTCCGCTCCTTCCTGGCACGGGCGAGCCCCGCCCAGCGGGTCGAGTTCCGCAGGACGGGCACGCTCCCGGCGCCCTGGAGCGACCAGGTACTGACATCCGGCATCTCGGGGCGTTCGTCGTCGCGGCGGTCTTCGCCCTTTTCGCCGCGCTGATCGCCCTGATCGTCATCCAGGTGCGGCCTTCCGAGACCTGGAGCGGCTCCAAGGCGGCGGCGCGCTTCCCCTCGTACCGGAAGAGGACGTTCGGGAGAGCCGCGGGGCGTGACCGTCGGCGTCAGGACAGCGGCTGCTCGGCCCAGATCACCTTGCCGGCGGGGGTGTAGCGGGTGCCCCAGCGTTCGGCGAGCTGCGCGACCAGGAACAGGCCGCGCCCGCCCTCGTCCGTGGTGGCCGCGTAACGCAGATGGGGTGAGGTGCTGCTGGCGTCGAAGACCTCGCAGATCAGGCTGCGGTCGCGCAGCACGCGGACCCTGATGGGTTCACTGCCGTACCGGATCGCGTTGGTGACCAGCTCACTGAGGATCAGCTCCGTGGTGAAGGCCATCTCGTCCAGTTCCCACTCCGCCAGCTGCCGGGTCACCGACGCGCGCACCTCGCCGACGGCCGCCGGGTCGGAGGGCACCTCCCATTCGGCGATCCGGTCGGCACCGAGAGCGTGGGTACGGGCGACGATCAGGGCGATGTCGTCGCTCGGCCGGGCCGGGAGCAGAGCGTCGAGAACGGCCCGGCAGGTCTCCTCCGGGGAACCGTCGGCCTCGGCCAGGGCGGTGCGCAGCAGCTCGAGACCGGTGTCGATGTCGCGTTCCCGGTCCTCGACGAGCCCGTCCGTGTAGAGCACCAGCCGGCTGCCCTCCTCCAGCTCGAGCTCGGCTGTCTCGAACGGGAGCCCGCCAAGCCCGAGCGGCGGACCCGCGGGCACCTCGGGGAACTCGACGCTCCCGTCGGGACGGACCACCGCGGGCGGCGGGTGCCCGGCGCGGGCGACGGCGCAGCGCCGGGTGGCCGGGTCGTAGATGGCGTACAGGCAGGTGGCGCCGGTGACGGCGGCGGTGCTGCCCTCCGGCACCTCGTCCTGGTCGATACGGCCGACCAGCTCGTCCAGGAGCCCGAGCAGCTCGTCGGGCGGCAGGTCCAGGGCGGAGAAGTTGTGGACCGCGGTACGCAGGCGACCCATGGTCGCCGCCGCGAGCAGCCCGTGGCCCACCACATCGCCCACGACTACCGCGACCCGAGCGCCGGGCAGCGGCAGTACGTCGAACCAGTCCCCGCCCACTCCCGCCTGCGCGGGAAGGTAGCGGTAGGCGATGTCCAGGGCGCTCTGCGCGGGCAGGTTGCGCGGCAGCAGACTGCGCTGCAGTGTCACGGCCATGGTGTGCTCGCGGGTGTAGCGGCGCGCGTTGTCGATGGAGACCGCCGCGCGCGCGACCAGCTCCTCGGCGAGGGCGAGATCCTCCAGGTCGAAGGGGTCCTGCTTCTCGGAGCGCCAGAAGTTGACCACGCCCATCACCAGCGGGCCCACCCGCAAGGGGACGGTGATCAGCGAGTGGATTCCGAAGTCCACGACCCGTGCGGTGCGCTGGACATCCTGTGCCAGCCAGCCCGGGGCCCCGCCGAGGTCGGGCTCGACGACGGCCTGTCCGGTGCGCATGCTGTGGGCCTGGGGCGACGTGGGGACGAATCCGATGTGCTCGCCCACGGGATACAGCGGGGCGTCCCCCCGGATTCCGCCGGACGCCGTGCGGCGCAGACCGGTGCCCGCGTCCGGTTCCTGCCCGTTCAGCACGGCGTCGGCCAGGTCCACGGTGACGAAGTCCGCGAACCGGGGCACGGCGACCTCCGCCAGTTCCTGGGCGGTACGGGTCACGTCCAGGCTCGTGCCGATGCCCACCCCTGCGTCGTACAGCAGTTTGAGTCGCTCCCGTGCCACGTCGGCGCGGCCGGAGAGGGCGCGCAGTTCGGTCGAGTCGCGGAGTGTGGCGACGCTGCCGGGCGGGCCGCCCCGCAGGCCTGTCGGCCGCTGGTTGACGGCCAGTAGCTGGTCTCCGACCAGGTGCACCTCGTCGGTGGCGACGCGTCCGGAGGTCAGCAGGTCGGCGGTGTCCGAGTCGAGGCCGAGCTCGAGGACATGCCGGCCCTCGGCGTCGTGGGGCAGATCCAGCAGTCGGTTCGCCTCGTCGTTGGCGAGCAGCAGCCGCCCCTCGCCACTGACGATGATCACGCCCTCCCGGACGGCGTGCAGCACCGCGTCATGGTGCTCGTACATACGGGTCATCTCGTACGGTCCAAGCCCGCGCGTCTGGCGCAGCAGCCGCCGGCTGACAAGGGCCGTACCGGCCGTGGCGAGGGCCAGCGCGACGCCCGCGGCGGTCAGCAGGAGCGGTAGCTGCCGGTCCGCCACGCCGCCCACGTTGGCGGTGGTGATGCCGGCCGAGACCAGGCCCACGACCTTGCCGTCGGGCGCCTTGATGGGGACCGTGGCCTGCACCAGTGGCCCGATGGTTCCGTTGATCTCCTCGACGATCGGGTGTCCGGCCAGCGCGGGCGCGATGGTTCCGACGAACTTCTTGCCGATCCGGTCCGGCTTGGGGTGGGTGTAGCGGATTCCGTCGGTGTTCATCACGACGATGAAGTCGACCTGCGACGCCTTGCGGGCGGCCTCGGCGCGGGGCTGGAGCACGGCCGTGGGGTCCGGGGCGCTGAGCGCCTCGCGGGTGCCCGGAGCGTTGGCGAACGTCTCGGCGACGGCGAGTGAACGGTTGCGGGCCTCCTGAGTGCTGTCGTGGCCTACTTGCAGCACCAGGGCCACGACCGCGGACACCACCAGGAGCAGGACGATCACCACTTGCAGGACGAACACCTGTCCGGCGACGCTGCGCCCGCCCAGCGCGGAACGAGGCCCGGCGGCCGGGCCGCGACGGTGCTTGCCTTCGTGTGACCCACGCTGATGGAGCGGTGTGCTGAGGCGGCGGGTCGACTGAGCCCGGGATCGACCCAATAGTCCGACCATGTGCCTATGTCTACACTGCCTGGCGCCGGGAGGCGAGGGGCGTCACGCATGGTGAGCGTGGTCGGTTCCGCCCGCAGGCCCGATCGGTTCTGTGCGGTGCGGTCGGCGGTGCTGCCGTCGCGGGCATCTGGCCGCATGATGGAGGAAGGCCTATTCGCCACATTCACCCGCATTTGTGGCTCGAGCGCGGGAGGTCGTCATGAAAACCCAGGACCGATACCGGCTGACCTTCACCCATCCCGGATCGCGCGGTACCAGCGTGGTGACGGACGAGGTGGTCGTCGAGAGGACCGACGCCCTCGGACCGGGCGGCAATCCGGTGTACTGCGATCCCACCGGCATCCTCCGTGCCGAGATCAGCCCGGCGGGGGAGATACGCATGCTGGCCAGCGGCGCCTACCAGTCGCCCATCAATCCCTCCGTCGAACCGATTCCCTGAGGACGCGCGCACCCTCCGGCACCGCCTTGTCGGTGTCGGACAGGTCCCGGACGAAGCGAAGACCCGGGCGGCCGCTCAGTTCGATGTCCCCGGCGGGCAGGAACCCCGTACGGGCCAAAACGGCGCGCGAACCGGCGTTGTCGCGTGTCGTTCTGGCCCGCAGGGTGCTCAGGCCGTACTCCGAAAAGGCCAGGGCGCAGACCTCCCGCACGGCGGCGGTGGCGAGTCCCCGCCCCGCGGCGTGCTCGGCGATCCGGTAACCGAGTTCGGCGAAACCGTCCGCCACATCGATCAAGTTGACCCGCCCGAGCACCGCCCCGGCGCTGTCCACCAGCACATGGAAGTGGTGCAGCCCCGCCGTCTGTTCCGCCAGCAGTTCATGGTGGCGTGCGTCGAAGTCCGCGAAGTAGGCGTCGCCGCGGTCGGGAATCGACGCGGCGAAGTAACTCCGGTTCTCCCGCTCGAACGCGAGTAGAGAAGGAGCGTGGTCGAGGCGAAGGCGTTCGAGTCGAGGCATCCCGCAAGGTTAGGCGCCCGTGTGCCGCCCCACGTCACGGGGTACGCGTGCTCCCCGCTGCCTCTCGGACCAAGTTGCCTTCCTCCGCCAGGTGTTCGTGCACGAGCCGTACGGCCATGGCACCCTCGCCCACCGCGGAGGCCACCCGCTTGACCGATCCGCTCCTGACGTCCCCCGCGGCGAAGACTCCCGGCAGCGTGGTCTCCAGCATCAGCGGGCCGCGGCCGAGCGAGCCCCAGCGGTCCTCGTCCGATGCCGCCCGGGCGTCCGGGCCGGTGAGGACGAACCCCCGTGCGTCGAGAGCGACCATCTCCTCGAGCCACTCGGTGTGCGGCCGGGCGCCGATGAAGACGAAGAGGGCGCGTGCCGTCAACTCGCGAGTGTCGCCGGTGACGTTGTCGTGGACGACCAGCGCCCGCAGCACGCCCTCGCCCACCACCCGGTGAACCTCGGTGTGCAGGAGGACCTCGATCCTCGGGTGGCGTTCCACCTGGTCGACCAGGTAGCGCGACATGTCCTTGCCGAGGTCGCCGCCGCGGACGAGCAGATACACCTTGGGGGAGTGGCCGGCGAGGAACGTCGCTCCCTGCCCGGCCGAGTTGCCGCCGCCCACCACCGCCACGGGATCCATCCGGCACAGATTGGCCTCGTGAAGTGTGGCGGCGTAGTACACGCTGGAGCCCTCGAGAGGCGCGATGCCCGGCACGTCGAGCCGGCGGTAGCGCGCTCCCGACGCCAGGACGACAGCGCCTGCCTTCGTTTCCGTGCCGTCCGTGAAGGAGACGGCGTAATGGCCGTCGCGTGCCGCGAGAGCGGTGGCCTGGGCGGGCACGGTGATCCGGGCGCCGAACTTGTGGGCTTGGAGCACCGACCGTTCGACGAGTTCGGCCCCGGAGATCCCGGACGGGAACCCCAGATAGTTCTCGATGCGCGAAGACGTACCGGCCTGGCCTCCGGTGGCCAGGGCGTCCACGGTCACGGTGCTGAGGCCGTCGGACGCTCCGTAGACGGCGGCGGCGAGTCCGGCCGGGCCCGCACCGATCACCAGCAGATCGCACGAGGTGCCGTCGGGCTGGGGCGCGGCCAGGCCGGTCAGCCGGGCGAGCTCCGCGTTGCCGGGGTTGCGCAGGACCTGCCGTCCCTGCCAGATGACCACGGGGGTCTCCTCGGGACGTATGCCGAAGCGGCGCAGCAGCGCCTCCGCCTCCTCGTCCCGCTCCAGGTCGACCCAGCGGTGCGGCAGCCGGTTGCGCGCGGCGAACTCCCGCAACCGTACGGTGTCCGGCGAGTAGCGCGAGCCGAGGATCCTGAAGCCCGCGCCGAGACCGATGAGCAGCGAACGGCGGCCAAGATAGGCGCGCAGCACGAGATCCCCGAGAACAGGATCGCGGGCGACCAGCGCGCGCTGGCGCTCCACGGGGACGGCGAGCACCTCCCCGGGCTCGCGGACGATCGCGCTGTTGAAGGCCGGCTGGCCCTCCAGCAGGCCGAGTTCACCGAGAAACCTCCCCGGACCATGGACGGCCACCGTGCGCTCCAGAGGATCGCCGTAGTCGTGCACGACCTCGACCAGCCCGCTGAGGACCACGAGGAACTCCTCGAACGGTTCGCCCTGCCGGAACAGCACCTCCTCCTGCCGGGTGGCGCGCCGCTCGCCGTGCCGGGCCAGCGCCTCGATCTGTTCCGGCGACAGCCGGGGATGGGCCCCGTGGTGGTCCGGAGTCTCGCGCACCGTCTCCCGGGGCTCGGCGGCACACATCAGACCGTGGCCTCCTCGACGGCGTCGGCCGATGCGACGCGGAAGTTCACCGTCGGGCCGCCAAACTCTCCTCGACCCACTGCCGCAGCGCGGGAGCGGGCGCCGCACCGGTCTTGCGGGAAATCACCTCTCCCTTCTCGAGCAGCAGCAGGGTCGGCACGGCCTGTACCTGGAACCGCTGAGCGAGCCGCGGATTCTGATCGATGTCGACCTTGACCAACTTGACCCGCCCGGCGAGCTGATGGGCCACCTGCTCCAGTGCGGGGCTGACCATCCGGCACGGCCCGCACCAGGTGGCCCACAGGTCGACGAGGACGTACGGCTTGGCCTGCTCGGCGACCTCCGCGAAGTCCTGGTCTCCGGCGTCGGTGATCCAGGGCAGCGGGGCTCGGCAGTTGCCGCAGCGGGGGGTGCCCTCGGCCGCTGCCGGGACCCGGTTCTTGCGGCCGCACTGGTCGCAGGCGATCGTTCTGCTCTGGCTGCCTGCCACCGGACTCACGCGGCCTTTCGTACGTCCGGCCGGGACGATTCACCGTAGGTGACGACCAGTTCGCCGTTCTGCGCGTCGACCTTGATCGCCGAGCCGTCCTGGACGTCACCGCGGATCAGCGCCCGGCCGACCAGCGTCTCGACCTCGTGCGAGATGTAACGGCGCAGGGGCCGCGCTCCGTACACGGGGTCGAAGCCCTGCTGGGCGATGAGTTGGCGGGCGGCTTGGGTGAGTTCGACGGTGATCTGCCGTTCGGCCAGGCGCTTGCGCAGGTCGGTGAACTGCAGCTCCACGATGTGCTCGATCTGGGCGAGGCCCAGCGGCTTGAACAGCACGATGTCGTCGACCCGGTTGAGGAACTCCGGCCGGAAGTGACTCTGCAGCTCGCCCATGACCAGGGCCCGCGCGTCGGGCTTGATCTCGCCGTCGGCGGTCACCCCGTCGAGCAGGTGAGCCGAACCGATGTTGGAGGTCATGATGACCACGGTGTTGCGGAAGTCGACGGTGCGGCCCTGGGCATCCGTGATGCGGCCGTCGTCGAGCACCTGGAGAAGGGTGTTGAACACATCGGCGTGCGCCTTCTCGACCTCGTCGAACAGCACCACGGAGTACGGCTTGCGGCGCACCGCCTCGGTGAGCTGGCCGCCCTCCTCGTAGCCGACGTACCCGGGAGGCGCTCCCATCAGTCTGCTGACGGTGTGCCGTTCCTGGTACTCGCTCATGTCCAGACGGACCATGTTCTCCTCGGAGTCGAAGAGCGCCGCGGCGAGCGTCTTGGCCAGCTCGGTCTTTCCGACGCCGGTGGGGCCGAGGAAGATGAACGAGCCGATGGGCCGACGCGGGTCGCGGATGCCGGAGCGGGCCCGGATGATGGCGTCGGTGACCAGCTTGACCGCCTCGTCCTGTCCGACCACCCGCTCGGTGAGGATCTCGTCGAGCCGCAGCAGCTTCTCGCGCTCGCCCTCCTGGAGGCGGGTGACCGGGATGCCGGTCCAGGCCGCGACGATCTCCGCGATCTCGTCCTCGGTCACGACCTCACGCAGCAGCCGGTTCTCGCCCTGCTTGGAGTCGAGCCTCTCCTCCTCGGACGCCAGCCGGCGTTCGAGTTCGGTGAGTGTGCCGTAGCGCAGTTCGGCGGCACGGTTGAGGTCGTAGGCGCGTTCCGCCTCCTCGGCCTCCTGCCGCACCTGCTCCAGCTCCTGGCGCAGGTCCTGCACCCGGCGGATGGCCTGGCGTTCGGCGTCCCACTGTGCGTGCATGGCGTCGGACTCGGCGCGCAGATCGGACAGTTCGCGGCGCAGCTCCTCAAGTCGCTTGGCGCTGGCGGTGTCCGTCTCCTTGGCGAGCGCGGCCTCCTCGATCTCCAGGCGGGTCACCCGGCGGCTGATCTCGTCGAGTTCGGCCGGCATGGAGTCGATCTCTGTGCGCAGCCGCGCGCACGCCTCGTCGACCAAGTCGATGGCCTTGTCCGGCAGGAACCGGTCGGAGATGTAGCGGTGGCTGAGGGTTGCCGCCGCGACCAGCGCGGTGTCCTGGATCTTCACGCCGTGGAACACCTCGAGGCGTTCGCGCAGCCCGCGCAGGATGGACACGGTGTCCTCGACGCTCGGCTCGTCGACCAGAACCTGCTGGAAGCGGCGTTCGAGCGCGGCATCGGACTCGACGTACTTGCGGTACTCCTCCAGGGTGGTCGCGCCGATCATGTGCAGCTCGCCGCGGGCCAGCATGGGCTTGAGCATGTTCCCGGCGTCCATCGCGCCCTCGGCGCCGCCGCCCGCGCCGACGACCGTGTGCAGTTCGTCGACGAAGAGCAGGATGCGCCCCTCGCCCGCCTTGACCTCGCTCAGCACGGCCTGCAGACGCTCCTCGAACTCACCGCGGTACTTGGCGCCCGCCACCAGCGAACTCATGTCCAGCGAGAAGATCGTCCGGTCGCGCAGCCCGTCGGGCACATCGCCACGCACGATGCGCTGAGCGAGCCCTTCCACGATGGCCGTCTTGCCGACGCCCGGGTCACCGATGAGGACAGGGTTGTTCTTCGTCTTGCGGCTCAGAATCTGGATGACACGGCGGATCTCCGCGTCCCGGCCGATCACCGGGTCCATCTTGCCGCCGCGCGCCTCGGCGACCAGATCACGGCCGTACTTCTCCAGTGCCTCGTACGACGCCTCGGGCGTCGCGGAGGTGACGCGCTGGTTGCCGCGGATCCGGGTCAGTGCCGACAGGAACGCGTCCTTGGTGACGCCGTGCTCCTTGAGCAGGCGTCCGGCCACGGTCGCCGAGCCCTCGTCGGCCAGCGCCAGAAGCAGGTGTTCCACGGACACATACTCGTCCTTGAGCCGCTTGGCCTCCCGCTCGGCCGCGTCCAGCACCCCGGCCAGCCGCTGGGTGACGTACACCTGACCGGGGGTGGCGCCGGGGCCGGTCACCTTGGGCCTGCGGCCCAGTTCGGCGGTGAGCGCGGAGCGCAGGGCATCGGTGTCGGCGCCCGTCTGGTCGACCAGGCGCGCTATCAGGCCCTCCGGCTGGTCGAGGAGGGCGAGCAGCAGATGCTCGCCGTCGACCTCGGTCTGGTGCAGCCGGCCGGCGATCGTCTGCGCTTCCTGCAGCGCTTCCTGGGACTTCTGGGTGAGCCGGTTCATATCCACGATTCATCACTCCTGGAGCCTGCGTTGCTGCGCCTGAGGGCCGCCTCCAACTCGCTGATCCGGTCGAGCAGATCGAGCACCAGACCCAGGGAGGCGTAATTGAGGGGCAGCGTGGCCCGTAGTCGCTGGATGCGGGCGAGGGTGGCGGGAGCGGACGGCTCGAACCACAGCCGCCCCGCGGCGTCGCGGGTGGCGTCGAGGAGACCTAGCGCGACGAACCGCCGAACGAGGTCCGGATGGAGGCCGGAGCGCTGGGCGACGACGCCGAGGCCGAGGCGGCGGACCGGCGCGAGCGTGCCCGCGCGGACCATGACGTTCAGGCCGCGCCGGGCCTGCGGCGCTGTCGTCCGGCGGTTCTTGCCGCCGGGACCGGGGGCAGTCGTCATCGGGACCTCCTCGGGTCGAAGGCGGAAACGGCGGCCAGCTCCTCGAAGAGCTCACGCTCGCGTGCGGTGGGCTCGGGCGGCACCATGATGCGGATCTCGGCGTACAAGTCCCCGTTCTGGCCGCGGGGGTTGGGCATGCCCTCGCCGCGCAGCCGCAGCCGGCGTCCGCTGGACGAGCCAGCGGGGACCGTCACCTTGGCCGTGCCGCCGGGGGTGGGCACAGGTACGGTCGCGCCGAGCGCCGCCTCCCACGGCGTCACCGGGGCGACGACATGGATGTCCCGGCCCTCCAGGCGGAAACGCCCGTCGGGTTTGATCCGTACGCGCAGGTACAGGTCACCGGAGGGTGCGTCGCCGCCGCCCCGGCCGCCCTCGCCGGCGAGCCGGATGCGCTGTCCGTCGACCACGCCGCGCGGGATGTTCACGTCGTAGCTGCGCTGGCCGTCGGGGCCGCCCAGGGTGATGCTGCGCTTGCCGCCCCGGTACGCCTCCTCGACGCCGAGCTGGATCTCGGCCTCCTGGTCGGCGCCGGGGACCGGCCCCCTGCCCCTGCCTCCGCCCCCGCGTCCGAAGATCCCGCCGAACAGGTCCTCGAAGTCGATGCCGGAGCCGTCGAAGTCGACACCCTCGTCGGTACGGAAGCGGACCCGGCCGCCTCCGCCGCCTCCTCCACCCCAGCCGCCCCGGGCGCCCGCACCGGCGGCCACCCGCTCGTCGTAGTCCTCCGGGACCTGCCGGAAGTTCTCACCGAAGCGGTCGTAGCGCTGTCGTGTCTTGGGGTCGGACAGCACGCTGTAGGCGTCGTTGATCTCCTTGAAGCGCTCCTCGGCCCCCGGGTCCCTGTTGATGTCGGGGTGGTGCTTGCGGGCCAGCTTGCGGAAGGCCTGCTGGATCTCCTCGGAGCTCGCGTTCCGCCCCACTCCGAGCACGTCGTAGTAGTCGCGTGCCATGAGGCGTCACTCCTGCCGCTTGCTGACCACGACGAACGCGGGGCGCAGCTGCTTCCCGTCCGAGCCGTAGCCCGGACTGACGACCTGGGCCACGGTGTTCGGCTCTGCGTCGGGGTCGTCGACCACGCCGACGACCTCGTGCCGGGTCGGGTCGAAGGGCACCCCGGTCTCCTCGTAGCGGGGGTATCCCAGCGCGCGCAGTACCTCGACCGCCTGGTCGCGCACGGCCTCGACGCCCTTGAGTACGGGGCTGGGGTCGGCGTCGGCGTGCGCGAGCGCCCGCTCCAGGTTGTCGAGGACCGGCAGCCAGGCCGCCGCGGTGCGGGCGCGCTCGTCACCGCGTACGCGCTCCACCTCCTTCGCGTGGCGCTTGCGCAGGTTGTCCAGGTCGGCGAGTGCGCGGCGCCAGCGGTCGTGGAGTTCGTCGAGGGCGGCGGACTGCTCGTCAGCCGCCGGGGGCCGCGTGGCGGGGGAGGGGGCGCCCGGCTGCGGCGTGGCCGGGTTGTCGACCGGCGGCGGGTTCGCGGCAGGCTGCTGACCGGCCGGTTCCTCGCCCGGCTGCATCGCGGTCGGGTTCTGGACCGTTCGCTCCTGCTCCGGGGGCGTCATCGGCTCCTGTCCGGTGGCCATGGCCGCACCTCAGCTCTTGTCGAATTCCGCGTCGATCACGTCGTCGGCACCTCCGGAGCCGCTCGCAGTGTCCTGGGTCCCGGCCTGCTCCTGGGCGGTCGGGCCCGCGCCCGCCTGATGGGAGGCGAGGGAGGCGAGCACCTGCTGGAGCTCGGAGGTCAGGGGCCTGACCTTCTCCGGCGACGCGTCGTTCTGGACCGCGTCGCGGGCGTCGGCGACCAGCATGTCGGCGCGGGCCCGCTCGTGCGCGGGCGCGGCGTCGCCCAGCTCGTTCAGCCGGCGTTCCACCTGGTAGGCCACGGCGTCGAGTTCGTTGCGGGCGTCGACTGCCTCGCGCAGCGCCTGGTCCTCGCCGCGGTGGCGTTCGGCCTCCTGGATCATCCGCTCCACCTCGCCCGGGTCGAGGTTGGAGCCTTCGCTGATGGTGATGCTCTGTTCCTTGCCGGTGTCCTTGTCACGCGCGGTGACGTTCAGGATCCCGTTGGCGTCGATGTCGAAGATGACCTCGATCTGCGGCTCGCCGCGCGGTGCCGGGCGGATGTCCTTGAGCTGGAACCTGCCGAGCACACGGTTGTCGGCCGCGAGTTCCCGCTCGCCCTGCAGCACGACGACGTCAACGGCCTGCTGGTTGTCCTCGGCCGTGGAGAACGTCTCCGTGCGGCGCACCGGAATGGTGGTGTTCCGCTCGATGATCTTGGTCATCACGCCGCCACGGGTCTCCACACCCAGCGACAGCGGAGTGACATCGAGCAGTAGGACGTCCTTGACCTCGCCCTTGAGCACACCCGCCTGGATCGCGGCGCCCATGGCCACGACCTCGTCGGGGTTGACGCTCATGTTCGGGTCCTTGCCGCCGGTCAGCCGGCGTACCAGCTTCTGCACGGCCGGTATGCGCGTGGAGCCGCCGACGAGGATGACCTCGTCGATGTCGCTCTCGCTGACCTTGGCATCGGTCATCGCCTGCTTGACCGGCTCCATGGTCCGCTCGACCAGATCGGCGGTGATCTGCTCGAACTTGGATCGCATGATCGTCTCGGTCAGATGCTTGGGCCCCGAGGCATCCGCGGTGATGAACGGCAGGTTGACCTGCGTCTGCGTCACCGAGCTCAGCTCGGTCTTGGCCTTCTCGGCGGCTTCGAACAGTCGTTGCAGCGCCTGGGGATCGTTGCGTACGTCGATGCCGTTCTCTTTCTGGAAGGTGTCGGCCAGCAGGTCGACGAGCCTGCGGTCGAAGTCGTCGCCGCCGAGGTGGCTGTCGCCCGCCGTCGAGCGCACTTCGACGACCCCGTCGCCGACGTCCAGGATGCTCACGTCGAAGGTGCCGCCGCCGAGGTCGAAGACGAGCACCGTCTCATGCTGCTTCTTGTCCATGCCGTACGCCAGCGCCGCCGCCGTCGGCTCGTTGATGATCCGCAGTACCTCGAGCCCCGCGATACGGCCGGCGTCCTTGGTCGCCTGGCGCTGGGAGTCGTTGAAGTACGCGGGGACGGTGATGACCGCCTCGGTGACCCGTTCCCCGAGTTGCTTGCCCGCGTCGTCGGCGAGCTTGCGCAGCACCTGGGCGCTGATCTCCTCGGGCGCGTACAGCTTGTCGCGCACCTTGAAGCGCGCGACGCCTCCCTCGCCCTCGACGACGTCGTACGCCACCGCCTTGGCCTCGTCGGATACCTCGTCGTAGTGCCGGCCGATGAACCGCTTGGCCGAGTAAATGGTGCCCTTGGGGTTGAGGATCGCCTGGCGCCTGGCCAGCTGACCCACCAGACGTTCGCCGCCCTCGGCGAAGGCCACGATGGACGGCGTCGTACGCGAGCCCTCGGCGTTCGGTACGACGGTCGGTTCACCGCCCTCCCACGCGGCGATCACGGAGTTGGTGGTGCCCAGATCGATTCCGACTGCCTTGGCCATGAGGAACTCCTTCGGCTGCCACCCGTATCCGGTCGGGGCGGCTGTGCGCAGGGGAGAGGGTGTGTCGTCGCGCGCTTCCGCGAAGTCTTCGGCTCTCCCGCTCTCGGCCTTACGACGAAGGGCCCGATGCGAACGCGGAATCGCGCTTCATGGTTCCTGTCCTAGCCAGCGTGTGACACGGCGAATGGCGACGCCTGCCCCCGGTGGGGCCAAATTCCGCCCCATTGCTCCACCTGTGAGCGCAAAGGGAACAGGTGAGCGATGCGGACGACCTCACCAGGGCGCCCGAGTGTGCTCCACCGGGCCTCCACGTCGTCACGCCGGGAAAAGGCCGCCCCTCTCGTGAAGCCCGGAAAAGCAACAAAAGTTAGAATTGCACCATGCCTGGCATGGCCGACCGCACTCCGGATGCCGCACACCAGAGCGGCGAACCGTGCGGCCCCTCCCACCAGGCGCCGACCACGGCTCCGGTCTCCTGGGGGCTCCAGCAGCTGACGAGCCTGTACAAACTGTTCGTGCTGGCCATGGCCATGTTCGAAGGCCGGTCGGGGCAGGAGATCCTTCAGCTGGCCATGGACGAGGTGCCGCGTCTTGGCCGGTGTCGGCCCGAAGGCTGCTATCTCCTCACGAGCGGCCACTTCGAGCTCGAGGCCGTCCCGAGCGCGGAGGCCCTCGGAGGCCACGCCCGCCGGGACCTGCCGGACCCGGCCGCACAGCTGACCGCGCTCGGCGGGGAGGACGGCGCCATCGGGTTCGGTGCGGGCGGCTGGGGATGGGCGACGGGCCTGCGCTGCGCCGACGGACTCCTCGGCTACCTCGTCGTCAGCGCGCCGCAGCCACCGCCGGACGACGAGCGCTTCCTCGTCTACGCCCTGGCCCGGCCGACCGGCGCCGCTCTCTACAACGCCGACGCGCGCCGCCGCGACCGCGAGTACGCACGTCAGCTGTTCCGGGCGATCGAGGAGCGGGAGGCCGTCAACGCGAGGCTCACCGCACTCGTCGCGGAGCTGGAGGGCCAGCGCACCGTGCACGAGGTCCTCGCCCGGGCCGACGTCGCCGACGAGGGGGAGGCGGGCATCGCCCGTGCCGTGTACGAGCTGACGGGCCTGCCCACCTGCATCGAGGACCGCTTCGGCAACCCGGTCGCCTGGGCGGGGCCCGGAGCCGAGGCCGGCGACAAACCCGATCCGGCGCAGCGTGAGCGGCTCGTCCATGACGCGATGCGCGCGTTGACCCCGCTGCGCCGCCAGGGCCGACTCGTCGGTCTCGCCCGCCACCACGGTGAGGTACTCGGAACCATCGCGCTCATCGACCCCGAGGGCACGGCCGCGGAGGCCGAGGAGTTCACGCTCGGACACGCCTGCACGGCGCTCTCCCTCGAACTGGCCCACCGCCGCAGCCTCGCGGAGGCCGAGCTGCGCATGCGCCGGGACCTCGTGGACGACCTTCTCACCGGCTCCGACGAAGGCGGCGCCTACGCCAGAGCCGAAGCCGTAGGCCACGATCTGCGCGGACCGCATCATGTCGTGGTCGCCCAGTGGCGGGGGACGGTCGCCGATGATCGGTTCCTGGGAGCGGTGGGCCGTGCCGCGCAGGGACTGGGCCTCAGATCGCTGCTCGCCCGGCGTGCGGAGATGGCGGTGCTCGTCATCCGGGGCAAGCCGCGGGACGCGGGGCTGTACGAGGCCGTCGCGGAGGAGCTGGGCTCTGTCGACGGCGCGGTGGGCATCGGCAGCCTGTGCGAGGCCACGGCCGAGATTCCCCACTCCTTCGACAAGGCCGTCCGCGCGCTGACCGTGCGCGGTCAGTCCGAGCCCTCGCACGGCACCATCGCCTACGAGGAGTTGGGCCTTTACCGCATCCTCGACCGGGGCAAGGACTCCCGCGACGTCCAGCTCTTCGTCCGCGAGTGGCTGGGCCCGCTCCTCGACTACGACGACGCGCACGGCAGCGACCTGGTGCCCACCCTCACCCAGTACTTCGACCACGGCGGCAACTACGACGACACGGCCCATGCCCTCGCCGTCCACCGCAGCACGCTGCGTTACCGCTTGCAGCGCATCCGCGAGGTCAGCGGCCGCCGGCTCGACGACGTCGACAGCCGCTTCAACCTCCAAGTGGCCACACGCATCTGGAAAGTGAGCGGCTCCGTACCCGAAGGCGAGGGAAAATCTCCCTAGGACTCCAGTCGCCTCCTTCGTGGAGGCCAGCCGCGCCGCACTGGACGCGCCGGCGGAGCGGCTGGCCGATGAGGGGTGCGGGGAGCTGCCGGTGGTCGTCGGCTACCTCGACCGCAGCGACGCGGCGCCCGCCACGGGCAGCCCGCCGGCGCGCCGCAGAACGCCGCCGCCGTTCTGCACCGGGGCGAGGGCGTGCTGCGGCTCGCGAAGCACCATCTGCAGAACTATGGCGTCTTCGACGAGGTCCGGTCCTTCGTGCCGGGCGACACGCTCCCCGTGCTGCGGGTGCACGGCGTCGATGTCGCGCTCGCGATCTGCGAGGACCTGTGGCAGGACGGCGGCCGGGTGGCGGCCGCCCGGGCCTTCGGGGAGGTCTGCTGCTCTCAGTGGCAGCCGCGAAGTGCCCGGGATCGGGTACATCCCTGTCAACGCCTTCGTCCTGCACTCCACACAGCCCGTCGTCGTCAACACCGGGCTCGGTCACCCCGACCGGAACTTCCTGGAGACACTCGCCTCGGTGCTGGATCCCGCCGATGTGCGGTGGATCTGGCTCACCCACCCGGACCGGGACCAGGTCTGCCCTCGGCCAGGGGAATCACCGCGGCGATGACCGACACGCTCGGCTCGGCGGCCGGTCAGGCGCCGTTCGTCGGGCCGGACCAGGCGGCACTGGAACAGATGCTGGCCGGGTTCGAACCGGCCGGCGGCCGTGACGGCTACTCGAAGCGGGACGGATCCCCGGCTCCGAGGCGTACGATCTCGGGTTCCCTGCCGGAGAAGTCGACGACGGTCGTCGGCTCGGTGCCGCAGTCACCGGAGTCGATGACCGCGTCGACCACGTGATCGAGCTGCTCCTTGATCTCCCAGCCCTGGGTCAGGGGCTTGTCCTCATGGGGCAGGAGCAGGGTGCTCGACAGCAGTGGCTCGCCGAGTTCGGCGAGGATCGCCTGCGCGACGACATGGTCGGGAATCCTGACCCCGACGGTCTTCTTCTTCGGGTGCAGCAGCCTGCGCGGGGCCTCCTTCGTCGCCGGGAGGATGAAGGTGTAGCTGCCCGGTGTCGCCGCCTTGACCGTACGGAAGACCGCGTTGTCGACACGTACGAAGTGGCCCAACTGCGCGAAGTCCTGGCACATCAGGGTGAAGTGGTGGCGCTCGTCCAGCTGGCGGATCGAGCGGATGCGGTCGAGTCCGTCCCGGTTGCCCAGCTGGCATCCGAGTGCGAAACAGGAATCCGTCGGGTAGGCGATGAGCCCACCGGCACGAACGATCTCGACCACCTGGCTGATGATGCGGCGCTGCGGATTGTCCGGGTGCACGTCGAAGTACTTGGCCATGCGCCGAGCTTAGATCCGCGACGGGGCGCCGCGTTCGACCGGCGTCGAGTGCCGGCATCTTCACCGGTCACGGCACTATGAACCTTTCGCTCCTCTCGCTACCCTCCGCCGCATGATTTCCACGGTGGTCTGGGGAACCGGCAACGTGGGCCGCGCGGCCATCCGTGCCGTGGAGGCCCACCCGGCGCTGAAGCTCGCGGCCGTGCTCGTCCACAATCCTGACAAGGCCGGCCGCGACGCGGGCGAACTCGCCGGGCTCGATCACGATCTCGGGGTCGCCGCGAGCGACGACATCGACGCCGTACTGGCCGCGGGCCCCCGCGCCGTGGTGTACGCGGCGACCGGCGACATCCGTCCCGACGAGGCCCTCGCCGACATCGGCAGGGCGATCCGGGCCGGTGCGGTGGTCGTCACCCCCGCGCTGTACCCGCTCTACGACCAGCGCAACGCCCCGCCGGAGTTCCGGGATCCGGTGCTCGCCGCGATCGAGGACGGCGGCGGCTCGCTGTTCGTCTCCGGCGTCGACCCCGGCTGGGGCAACGACGTACTGCCCCTGCTGATCAGCGGACTGGGCACCAGGGTGGACGCCATCCGCTGCCAGGAGATCTTCGACTACTCCACGTACGAGCAGGAGGAATCCGTCCGCTACCTGGTCGGCATGGGGCAGCCGATGGACTATGAGCCGCTGATGCTCGCGCCGTCCATCCCCACCATGGTGTGGGGCGGCCAGATACGGCTGATGGCCAGGGCACTCGGCGTCGAACTCGACGAGATCCGCGAGACCCTGGACCGGCGCCCGCTCACGGCAACGGTGAACACCCGGACGATGGGCGAGTTCGAGGCGGGCACCCAGGGCGCCGTCCGGTTCGAGGTGCAGGGGATCATCGGGGGAGAGCCCCGGATCGTCGTCGAGCACGTCACCCGCATCCACCCGTCCTGCGCCCCGGACTGGCCGGCGCCGCCCGACGGTGACGGCGCCCACCGCGTGATCATCGAGGGCCGCCCGCGCATCCAGGTCACCGTCGAGGCCACCGACGAGGGCGAGAACCGCTCCGCCGGCGGGAACGCCACCGCCGTGGGCCGGCTGGTGGGCGCCATCGACTGGCTGGTGGAGGCGGAACCCGGACTCTACGACGCGCTCGACGTCCCGCTGCGCCCCGCAGTCGGCAGACTCGGAAGGAAGTGACCCATGACCATGCACATCGACATTCCCGAGGGACAGGAACCGATCGGGTACGTGTGGGGCGAGATGGTCCCCGGTATCGGCATGGCCGCCGCGAACTTCTCCCTGTCGGTGTACGAGCACACGACCCTGGGACTGCGCGAGTTCGAGGCCGCGCGGCTGCGCATCGCACAGATCAACGGATGTCTGTTCTGCCTCGACTGGCGCACCGAGCGGGAAGGGCAGAAGGTCGAGGAGGGGTTCGCGGACGCGGTGACCCAGTGGCGTACCACCGACGCCTTCGACGACCGTACTCGGCTGGCCGCGGAGTACGCCGAGCGGTACGCACTGGATCACCACGGTCTTGCCGACGATTTCTGGACTCGGATGACCGCGCATTACAGCCAGCGCGAGATCGTGGAGCTGAGCATGAGCATCGGCTCCTGGCTGGCGTTCGGCCGGCTCAACCATGTGCTGGGCCTGGACACCGTGTGTGTGCTGCCCACCCACTGAACGGGTCCGGGCCGCTCTCGGTCGGTCCGGCCACCGCTACAGATCGGCGGCGATGATCTTCTCGATGTTCCGTTCGGCGAGCGCGGTGATGGTGACGAACGGGTTGACGCTGGTGTTGCCGGGGATCAGCGAGCCGTCGATGACGTACAGGCCCGAATATCCCTGCAGACGGCCGTAGTTGTCGGTTGCCTTGTTGAGTACCGCGCCACCGAGCGGGTGGTAGGTGAGGTGGTCGCCCCAGATCTTGTAGGTGCCGAAGAGGTCGGTCCGATAGATCGTCCCCTCCGTCGAGTTGATCTTGTCGAAGATCGACTTGGCCATGTCGATGGCCGGTTGCTTCCAGGCGGTCTGCCAGTTCAGGTCGACGTTGCCGGTGGCAGCGTTCCAGGAGAACTGGGCGCGGTTGGGGTTCTTGGTGATGGACAGGTAGAACGAGGCGTACGTCTCGATGCCGGTGGGCAGCGGTGCGACCTCGGCGAACGCCCCTCCGGCGGCCCAGTTGTCGATGCCTCCGCAGGGAATGCTGGCCTGGAGGGCGCCGGTCGGGTCCCACAGGTAGTTGGCGCGACCGCACATGACGTTGCCGTTGTCGCCCCAGCCCTTGCCGATTTCGCCGTTGAGGCCGGGCAGCGCGCCGGTGGCCTTCAGCTTGACCAGCAGCTTGCTGGTGCCGACGCTGCCGGCGGCGAAGAACACCCGGTCCGCGGTCACGGTCTTGGTGGCCGTGGTGTCGCCGGTGGTGTTGATCTGGTCGATGAGGACCGTGTAGCCGCCCCCGGACGCGGGGGAGACCGAAGTGACCTTGTGCAGCGGTGAGATGGTGACCCTTCCGGTGGCCGCGGCCCGGGCGAGGTAGGTCTTCTGCAGGGACTTCTTGCCGTAGTTGTTGCCGTAGAGGATCTCGCCCGCCAGTGCCGACTTGGGGACGGTCCCGGCGGCCTCCCGCTTCATGTAGTCCCAGTCGTACACGTCGGGCACGAAGACGAACGGGAAGCCGGACCGCTGGGCCTGCTTACGGCCCACCCGTGCGTACTGATAGCAGTCGGTGCTGTCGAACCACGTCGGATCGACGGTGGCGACCCCGAGGCCGGCGTTGGCGCGCGGGTAGTACGTCCCGTACATCTCGTCGGCGTTGACCGACGGGAGGACGGCGGCGAAGTTCTCTCGCTTCGGGGTGACCGCCATACCTCCGTTGACCAGTGACCCGCCGCCGACGCCGCGGCCCTGGTACACGATGATCCCGCCCATCTCCTCGGCGTCCAGGATCCCGGTGTAGCGGGGCACGTCCTTGTCGATGGGGAAGCCGAGGAAGTTGCTGATGGGCTGCTTGGTCCTGGTGCGCAGCCAGTACGAGCGGTAGTCCGGGCTGGTCGTGTTGGCGAAGATCTTGCCGTCCGAGCCGGCGGTGTCCCAGGCCATGCCCATCTCGATCATCTGGACGTCGACACCGGCCTGGGCGAGGCGCAGGGCGGCGACGGAGCCGCCGTATCCGGTGCCGATCACCAGGACGGGGACGTGGGCTCCGGAGGGGATCGACGCGGCCGCCGTGACGACCGGCGCCTGCGCCGCGGCGGCGTGACCCGCGAGAGTCACGGCTCCAAGAATAGAACTCGTTCCAGCAATGAATCTGCGACGCGATACACCCCTGGAAGCCTTGTTTTGCTGGGTGGTGTCACTCATGTGACGCTCCTCACTCTCGATGAGTGGGAACAGGTTCTACTGTTGCTTGCGTGTTAAGTCACTACATACCTGTTGGTAACTTCTGTCCGATCTTGGGGTGATCGGCCCACCGCGTCCCGCTTGCTCTTGACTTCACAAGACCCCCGCGCCACATTCCCTGACGCCACATCAGAATCCGTGCAACGGACGCCCGTTGGTGGTTCCCGGAACACAGCACGCCGCCCATTCCCTTCGCCCCGCTGGAGCGCCCTGCCATGTCCACGAGCGCGGATCCCGCCAGACGTAGAGCATCCTCCTCGGCGTGTCCGTCACGGCGCCGGGTGCTCGGCACCGCGACGGGTGCCGGGCTCGCCCTCGCGGCCGGTGTCCAGGCTGTCGCCGAAGCGGCCGACCTGCCTCTGCTGGACACGTACGACGTCGTGGTGATCGGCTCCGGAGCGGCGGGGATGACCGCCGCGCTGACCGCAGCGAAGCAGGGGCTGAGCTGCGTGGTCGTGGAGAAGGCGCCGACGTTCGGAGGCTCGGCGGCACGCTCCGGCGCGGGCATCTGGATCCCGAACAATCCGGTGATCCTCGCCGCCGGCGTCCCCGACACCCCGGCAAAGGCCGCCACCTACCTCGCGGCGGTGGTCGGCCCCGACGTGTCCGCCGACCGCCAACAGGCGTTCCTCGGTCACGGACCCGCCATGATCTCCTTCGTCATGGCGAACAGTCCGCTCCGTTTCCGCTGGATGGAGGGGTACAGCGACTACTACCCGGAGCTGCCGGGCGGACTGCCGGGTGGCCGTTCCATGGAGCCGGAGCAGCTCGACGGGAACATCCTGGGAGCCGAACTCGCCCACCTGAACCCGTCGTACATGACGGTCCCGAGCGGCATGGTCGTCTTCAGTGCCGACTACAAGTGGCTCACGCTCTCAGCGGTCAGCGCGAAGGGCGCCGCCGTCGCCACCGAGTGCCTGGCCCGAGGCACCAAGGCCGCGCTGCTCGGCCAAAAGCCCCTGACCATGGGACAGTCACTGGCGGCCGGCCTGCGCGCCGGACTGCTGGCCGCCAAGGTCCCGGTGTGGCTGAACACCCCGCTGTCCGACCTGTACCTGGACAACGGCGCCGTCACCGGCGCGGTGGTCACCCAGAACGGCACACCCGGCCTGGTCAGGGCCCGGCGCGGAGTGATCGTGGGCTCCGGTGGCTTCGAGCACAACGCGGCCATGCGGGCCCAGTACCAGCGGCAGCCCATCGGCACCGAGTGGACCGTGGGCGCCAAGGAGAACACCGGCGACGGCATCCAGGCGGGCCGCCGGGCCGGTGCCGCGCTCGACCTGATGGACGACGCCTGGTGGGGCCCGGCGATCCCGCTGCCCGACCAGCCCTACTTCTGCCTCGCCGAACGCACCCTGCCCGGCGGGCTGTTGGTGAACGCCGCCGGAGCGCGCTTCGTCGACGAAGCCGCCCCCTACAGCGATGTCGTACACATCATGTACGAGCGTGACGCGGGCGCGCCCGACATCCCGGCCTGGCTGATCGTCGACCAGAACTACCGCGACCGCTACCTCTTCAAGGACGTCGCTCCCACCCTCACCTTCCCCGACGCCTGGTACACCTCGGGCGCCGCTCACAAGGCCTGGACCCTCGACGCCCTCGCCGGACAGATCGGCGTACCCGCGGCCGCCCTGCGCACCACCGTCAGCCGCTTCAACAGCCTCGCCCACAACGGCAAGGACACCGACTTCCACCGCGGCGACAGCGTCTACGACCGCTACTACACGGACCCCGCGATCCTCCCCAACTCCTGCCTGGCGCCCCTGTGGCTCGCCCCGTTCCACGCCTTCAAAATCGTCCCCGGCGACCTGGGCACCAAAGGCGGCCTGCGCACGGACGCCCGGGCACGCGTCCTGCGCGCGGACGGCTCCGTTATCCCCGGCCTGTACGCCGCCGGCAACGCCAGCGCCGCCGTCATGGGCCACAGCTACGCGGGCGCGGGCTCGACGATCGGTCCCGCGATGACGTTCGGCCATATCGCGGCGCTGGACATCGCGGCGGGGTCGGCGGGCTGACAGTGCCCGTCTTCCAATCCGGCGTCGTGCCTGCAGATCAGTACAGCTGGGACGCGGAAGGAGTCACGGCCCGTTGCCGGCCGGGGATGGTGTAGGCGAAGTTGAGAACCGTACGGCGCACGCCGGGGCGGCGTAGTGGGGTGACGCGATGGGCGGTGGTGTCGCTGCGCAACAGGTAGCCGTCGCCGGGCCGGTGGTGGGCACGCTGCGCGGCGCCGCTCTCCAGCGTGTGCAGACCGACGGCGTCTGCAACGTACTCAAGCAGTCCCCCGTCGCCGGGGTGGGCTGGTGCTTCGGTGAACAGCACGAGGGCCAGCGGATAGTCGTCGGTGTGAGCGCCGTGGGTGTCACCCTGCCGGTGCAGGACGTTGACGACGTGTCGTTCGAGCGGGTCGCGCACCGGGACGACGTGAGCGCCCGCGATCCGGCCGAGCAGACCGAGCAGTGACTCGTCGTAGTACAGCCGCGGGATCAGGCCGGACTCCCGGGCGATGACATGTCCGCCGAGGGTGGTCATATGGCGAGGCGAGTCGTCCATGCACTCCATGACGAAGTCCCGCCGCACCGCGAGCCCTGCCAGCCGTCGCACCTCCTCGCCGAGGACCGGCAGTACGTCAGGCGGCACCAGCGTGGGCAGGGGAAGATACCCGTCGGCGGCGAAGCGGTCGCGTAGGACAACGGTGTACTCCGGTAAGGACAACACGGACACGCTCTACCCGGCACCGCCAACGACCAAGCGAGGCTTCTCAGCCATGGCGAGTGGGCGCTCACCGATGTGGAGCGGCGCATCCTGGACGATGGGGTGGTGGCGACCAACTCCCTTCATGGAAAGCCCTGCCGCCACACACCGGGGATTCCTTGTACGTGCGAGTTGCCGTGATCAGTGTGAACCCCTCGGCTCTTGACCACCCCGTCGGCATTGGCCGACATGCTGTCGGAGCCGATCCGATCTGGCAGCCACCGAGAGGTTCTTCACCGGTCCCGGATCGCTGGACGATCTACCTCAGGTCGTGATCCCGTCAAGAGCGGGTGGCTGCACGGCGATCCCGCGCCCTGGCTCCAACTCGACGTCCCGTCCGACCCTCGCCGCGCCCGGCCCGGAAGGTGAATACTGGTGTCACAGCCTGATGTCTGGGGGCAGCGGCGTGCAGAACCCACGTGGTGGGGACAAGAACGGTGAGTCAGGGCCCGCTGTGGCTGCCCTGGAGGTTCGTCCATTGCCGGACCGGCCCGGCGTGCGGGCGGCCGGGGAGGTCAGTCTGACTACGCTCACGGCGTGGGAAGAGGCCCTGGACCGACTGGCCGAGCGCCGTGACAACGAGCTGTACGTCGAGCTGTCGGCGGTCACCTTCATCGATGTGGCCGGTGCGTCGGCGCTGGCGATGACGGCCCAGCGTCTGGACGCCGACCAGCGCCTCTATCTGGATCGGCCCCCCTTCGGGCTGCGTCGCATATTGGACGTGTTCTGGCCCGATCTGCCCACTCTCGAGGTGGTGGCGTAACGGGGACGGCCACCTGCCGCGCCGTCTCTGTCCCTGCGTCTCTGTCGGGTGCCGTGCCAGCCGCTCCTTAAAGGTATGGTTGTTTGCCTAAAGGTATTAGGCAATCGGTAATCAACTATGCCGAACGGGAGGAGGGTGTGGTGCGCGCAGGACTGACCGCGGAACGCCTGACCCGCGCGGGGGCGGAACTGGCCGACCAGGTCGGCTTCGACCAGGTGACCGTCTCGGCGCTCGCCCGGCGGTTCGATGTCAAGGTCGCGAGTCTGTACTCGCACCTGAAGAACTCCCAGGACCTCAAGACCAGGATCGCTCTGCTCGCCCTGGAGGAACTCGCGGACCGCGGCGCCGCCGCCCTGGCCGGGCGGGCCGGCAAGGACGCCCTGACCGCCCTCGCGAACGTCTACCGCGACTACGCCCAGGAGCACCCCGGCCGCTACGCCGCGGCACAGCTGAGGCTCGACCCCGAGACGGCGGCCGCCAGCGCCGGCGGCAGACACGCACAGATGACGCGGGCGATTCTGCGCGGCTACGACCTGACGGAGCCGGACCAGACCCACGCGGTCCGGATGCTGGGCAGCGTCTTCCACGGCTACGTCAGCCTGGAGATGGGCGGAGGGTTCAGCCACAGCGACCCCGACTCGCAGGAAACCTGGTCACGGATCCTGGACGCCCTCGACGCCCTGCTGCGGAACTGGCCGTCCTCGGCGAGTTCGACCTCGCCCTCGGCCTGACCAGGCCCCCCGCACCGGGCTGCGAGGCCGACGGTCGCCCGCGGCATCCCTACCCGCCCCCTTCGATCAACAGGCTGAGAGCATGCACACCGAGTCCAACTGGATCACCACGCCCATCACCGCGGACATCATGCGCGGCGCCCTCGACCTCGAACACACCGCGCACGGTGTGCTGCCGCACCGGCTGCCCGCCCGAGCCCGCGCCCAGTGCGCCGACGGGCAACTGGCCATGGCGGAGTCCCAGCCCTCCGGCGTACGGCTGGTCTTCCGCACCAGGGCCACCGCCGTCGAACTGGACACGCTGCCCACCAAGCGGGTCTACGTGGGCGCCCCGCCCCGCCCGGACGGCGTGTACGACCTGCTCGTCGACGGCCGCCTGGCCGGTCGGGCCGGTGTGACCGGCGGCAACACCCTGACCATCGACCTGACCACCGGATCCGCCAAGAGCGAGCCCGGCCCGGTCGGCACCCTCCGGTTCACCGATCTGCCCGACGGCGCCAAGGACGTCGAGATCTGGCTGCCGCACAACGAGACCACCGAACTCGTCGCGCTGCGTACCGACGCCCCCGTCGAGCCGGTACGGGACCGGGGCCGCAAGGTCTGGCTGCACCACGGTAGTTCGATCAGCCACGGCTCCGACGCCGCCGGCCCCACCGCTATCTGGCCCGCCCTCGCCGCCTCCCTCGCCGGCGTGGAGCTGATCAACCTGGGCCTGGGCGGCAGCGCCCTGCTCGACCCCTTCACCGCGCGCGCCCTGCGCGACACCCCCGCCGACCTGATCAGCGTCAAGATCGGCATCAACCTGGTCAACGCCGACCTGATGCGCCTGCGCGCCTTCGCTCCCGCCGTCCACGGCTTCCTCGACACCATCCGCGAAGGCCGGCCCACCACGCCGCTGCTCGTCGTCTCGCCCATCCTGTGCCCCATTCACGAAGACACGCCTGGCCCCAGCGCCCCGGACCTCACCGACCTCGGCACCGGGCACCTGCGGTTCCGGGCCATGGGTAATCCGGCTGAGGTCGCGAGCGGGAAGCTGACCCTTGGCGTCATCCGCGACGAGCTGGCGCGGATCGTGGAGCAACGGGCCGCCGAGGACCCGAACCTGCACTACCTCGACGGCCGTGACCTCTACGGTGAGGGCGACTCCGCCGAGCTGCCGCTGCCCGACCAGCTCCATCCGGACGCCGCCACCCACCGCCGCATCGGCGAACGCTTCGCCGACCTGGTCTTCACCGGCAACGGCGTCTTCACGGCCCGCAGGACGTGAAACCGTGCGTGGGTGATCCGAAGCGCCATGGGTACTCGCTGCGACGCACGCATGGGCCGACGACAACGCCCTGAAAAGGGGCAGTCGGGCAAAGGGCGCGCGAAGGGAGTCACCCATGGCCCTCACCACACGGTTCGGCACGACTGCGGACGGCCGACGGCGTACGGACGTCGCGGCCAAGCCCCCCAACGGTGACGTGCTCAGCCTGGCGCACGGCCTGTTCAACCTCGTCGGGGGGCTGTGGCCCCTCGTGCACGTACGCAGCTTCGAATGGGTCTTCGGACAGAAGTCCGACCAGTGGCTGCAGCGGACCATGGGCGGGCTGCTCGTCTCCGCGGGGCTCAGCCAGCTGACCGCGGCCGCCACACCCGAAGGGCGTTCGTACGCCAGGCGCACCGGCCTCGGAGCGGCCGTCACGCTGCTTGCCACCGACCTGATCTACGTGCCCCTCGGCCGAATCCGCCCGACCTATCTCCTCGACGCGGCCATGGAGGCGGGATGGGTACGTGCCTGGCTGCGCGCCGACCATTCAAGGAGCACCCGATGAACGACCGCTCGCGCCCCGCCGGGAGTGGCCCGCGGCCCATCCGCTCGGATCTGCTGGGTATCTACCTCAACGACCATCTCGCGGGCTCCGAGGTCGGAGTCCAGCGAGCGCGCCACCTGGCGAGGTCGGTGAGCGGTTCGGCGATCGCGAAAGCCATGGAGCCGATCGCCACCGAGATCGCCCAGGACCGGGCGAGCCTTCTGGAGATCATGCGGCAGCTCGACATCCCGGTGCGCCGCTACAAGGTGTACGCCGGGCGCCTCGCCGAGCGGCTGGGAAGGCTGAAGAGCAACGGCCGCCTCGTACGCCGTTCCCCCCTCACCTCACTCGTGGAGCTGGAACTGCTGCGGCTCGGCGTGGAGGGCAAGGCGGCGGGCTGGCACACGCTGCGTCGTCTCTCCGAGAGTGAAACCCGCCTGGACCCAGGGAAGTTGCACGGTCTGCTCGACCGGGCCCGAGGACAGCTGCGGGTCCTGGAGGAGCTGCGACTCCAGCAGGTGGACGCGGCCTTTCAACACCGGCACGAAGCGAGGACGACCGACCAGCAGACGACGCCCCTGGTCAGCGGCCACCCACATCCGAAGGGCTGATGACGATGACCGACCACACTCCGTCCCAGGCCGAGGGCGAGCCGGACACCGGCACGGGCACCCCGGACCCCGACCAGGCTCACGACACCGGGCACGCGGACCCGGTACGCGACACGCCCTCGCAGGCGGAAGGCGACCGCGGCGACGACGAGGAGACGGCCGAGGAGTGAGGCCGACATGCCGTTGTCGGCAGCTGAGCCGGCTGTTCATCCCAAGCTGAGCAGGATGACGGCGGCGGCCGCGCTGACCAGGCCGGCCAGCTGCGCCCGGGTGACTGTCTCCCGCAGCATCGCGAGTCCGAGGACCGTGGGAATGGCCGGGTACAGGGAGGCCAGTACAACGGCGATGGCCAGCATCTGCTGCTGCGCTGCCCGTAGATAGAGGATGAGGGCGAAGGCCGCCCCCGCACCGATCAGTACGGCTTGGACCTGCAGCGGCCACGGCTGCCGGAACCGGCGCGCGTGCCGCCAAGCGCTCGGCACCAGGAGAATGACGGCGGCGAGGCGGCCGGCGGCCACTGGCCACAGGCCGCTGACCGGGTCGCTCTGAGCGAGTCCGATGTACTGGACGGCCACCCCCAGGCTGGCGATCAAGCCGTCCGCCGACGCGTGTCCGCTCGGCCCGCGGCTCCCGCGGTGAAGGCCTCCTCCCGAGACGAGCCACAGAGCGGGCACGGTGACACAGATGCCCAACCAGGCCGACGCTGTGGGCCGATCGCCCAGGAAGCACACCCCGCACAGCACGGACAGCGCCACCCCGGTGACGGCACTGACGGGGATCACGACGCTCATGTGCCCGCGGCTCAGACCACGGTTGAGGAAATGCATGGCCGCCCCGCTCCCGGCTCCGGACAGCAGGCCCCACAGGACATCGGCGGGCCGCACAGCTTCCGCGGGCAGCGCCAGCGCGGCGACAAGCGCGAGGAGCAGGCCACCGATCTGCCCCAGGAACGCGACGACAGCGAAGTGAACTCGGCGGGACAGCAGACCACCGGCGAAGTCGACGAGGCCGTAGCAGGCCGCCGAAGCCAGCGCGAGAACAGCACCCATCGACTCAAGGTGCCCCTCTGGCCGACAGGGAAGCCTGCCGCACCGATAGTGACGGCTGGATCAGGGCCGGTCCGCCGGTCCGCCGCCGACGGCGGATACGTGAGCCGACGAGCAGCAGGCACAGTACGGAGAATTCCGGCGATGAGGCTGGCGAGGATCAGAGGGGGCCGAGTGGCCGGGCGGTGGTGGTGGTGGCGGCCGCCTGCACGGGCTGTGCCTCAGCGGCGTTGGTTGGGGCGGGCGAGCTGGGCACGGCGACCGGGGCGTCGGTGCTGGGCTGGTGGGTCGCGTCGGCGAGGTCGGCTCGCGGGTGGCGGCCGCTTTCACCACGAGCTGGGGCGGTCTCGCCGGGGTGCACGGTGCAGACATGGCCGTACGACCCCGCCGTGGTGATGGTGTGGCTCCGGGTGCCGCCCTAGTTCCTCCTGACGACTGCGCAAGGGCTGTGACGGCAAGGCGTCGGCCGACGCGAGGATTCCCTGCGGCTACGCGTCAGTTGATGCCCCGCTTCATTGCCCGAATGAATGTGCCCCAAGGCCTGTTGTCTTCACGCCGTCAGTGCCGCGGCTGGACTATTCGACCTTGGCCCAGTCGAGCGTGCGCTCCACCGCCTTCTTCCAGCCCGCGTACCCCTCCGCGCGCTGGTCCTCGGACCACTGGGGCTCCCAGCGCTTGGACTCCTGCCAGTGGGTGCGCAGTTCGTCGGTGTCCTGCCAGAAGCCGGTGGCCAGGCCCGCCGCGTAGGCGGCGCCGAGCGCGGTGGTCTCGGCGACGACCGGACGGCTGACCGGTACGCCGAGTACGTCGGCCTGGATCTGCATGCAGAGGTCGTTGGCGGTCACGCCGCCGTCGACCTTGAGCACGTCGAGGTGGACTCCGGAGTCCTGTTCCATCGCCTCGACGACGTCGCGGCTCTGGTAGCAGATGGCCTCCAGGGTCGCCCGGGCCAGGTGACCGTTGTCGTTGTAGCGGGCCAGGCCCACGATCGCGCCGCGGGCGTCGGAGCGCCAGTACGGGGCGAACAGACCCGAGAACGCGGGGACGAAGTACACGCCGCCGTTGTCCTCGACGGTTCGGGCGAGGGTCTCGCTGTCGGCCGCGTCACTGATGATCTTCATCTGGTCGCGCAGCCACTGCACCGCGGACCCGGTGACCGCGATGGAGCCCTCCAGGGCGTAGATCGCCGGGCTGTCGCCGAACTGGTACGCCACGGTGGTCAGCAGACCGTGCTGCGAACGAACCAGCTCGGTACCGGTGTTGAGCACCAGGAAGTTGCCGGTGCCGTAGGTGTTCTTGGCTTCGCCGGGCGCGTAGCAGACCTGTCCGACGGTGGCCGCCTGCTGGTCGCCGAGCACTCCGCTGATGGGGATGGCGGCGCGCAGCGGCCGGGACGTACGCGTGACACCGAACGCCTCCCGGTGGGACGAGGGATTGATCTTCGGCAGCATCTCCCGGGGCACACCGAAGAAGCCCAGCAATTCGTCGTCCCAGTCGAGGGTTTCGAGGTCCATCAGCATGGTGCGGCTGGCGTTGGTCACATCGGTGGCGTGGATGCCACCGTCGGGCCCGCCGGTCAGATTCCACAGGACCCAGGCGTCCGTGTTGCCGAACAGGGCGTGCCCCTGCTCCGCCGCCTCGCGGACGCCGTCGACGTTCTCCAGGATCCACTGGATCTTGCCGCCGGAGAAGTAGGTCGCGGGCGGCAGCCCCGCCTTGCGGCGGATGACGTCGCCCTGGCCCGAGCGTTCCAGCGCGGCGGCGATGGAGTCGGTACGGGTGTCCTGCCAGACGATGGCGTTGTAGTAGGGACGGCCGTTGCGGGGGTCCCAGACGACGGTGGTCTCACGCTGGTTGGTGATGCCGATCGCGGCCAGGTCGTCCGGGGACAGGTTCCCGTGCCGCAGGGCGTTCTGCATCACCGAGTTGGTGCGTTCCCAGATCTCCACCGGGTCGTGCTCGACCCACCCCGAGCGCGGAAGGATCTGGGCGTGCTCCAGCTGGTGCTTCGCCACCTCGTTGCCGGCGTGGTCGAAGATCATGAATCGGGTGCTGGTGGTCCCCTGGTCCACCGCGCCGACGAATTCCGCCATGGGGTTCCGCCTCTTTCGTGGGAGTCAGGACTCGTCGGGGGTCGGGACGCGTCCGGGGGGCTCCGGCTCCGCCGTCGGCAGGAACCGGCCGATGAAGGCCTTGTACAGCCCCGCGCCGAGCAGACCGCCGACCAGCGGACCGACGATCGGCACCCAGAAGTAGAAGTTCCCGTACTGATCTCGCCATGCCCCGCCGTAGCCCGTGAAGAAGCTGGCCAGCCGGGGACCGAAGTCACGTGCCGGGTTGATCGCGTACCCCGCGTTGGTACCCCAGGCCATGCCGATCCCCACGACGACCAGGCCGATGATGAACGGGGCCAGATTGGCGCCGGGAGGTGTGTTGAGCAGGTCCGTGATGGCCAGAATCAGCAGCAGCAGGATGGCCGTGCCGATGACCTGGTCGCGGAACGCGCCCCACTCGTGGACCGGCAGATTCGGGTTGCCGTTGGCGGGGAGCGTGGAGAACACGAACTGCGTCTTGATGGTGTGGCCGGGGTCGGCCTTCGCCAGCGCCTCGGTGTAGTTCCACCGCACGATGAGGGCCGCCACGAAGGCGCCGGCCGTCTGGGCCACCGCGTAAGGCGCCACCTTGCTCCACGGGAAACCCTTGAACGTGGCCAGCGCGACGGTCACGGCGGGGTTGAGATGAGCTCCGCTCAGCCGTGCCGCGACGTAGACGCCCAGGGTGACGCCGAGGCCCCACGCCCAGGAGATGCTGTCGTGATTTCCGAGGCCGCCCGGTGGCGTCGTGAGCGCTCCACCGGCGACCACCTGGGCCACCACGCCGACACCGAAGAGGATGAGAATCATGGTGCCGACGAATTCAGCCGCCACCTCGCCGATCAAACCCGACCTTTTAAGCCGCTCAGCCATGGAAGCCCGCTTCCCGCCGGCCCAGGACCGGCCGTAGACTGCCCGATCCCTCCCGTTATCAGCATAGGACGATCAACGGCTGACCGCACAGACGGGGAGATTTCGCCCTTGGAGGGGGGCGGCTCTGCGCCCTTGCCGAGCGCTACAAGGCCCCAGGAGCGGAGTCCGCGGACACCGCTCAAAGGCGCCGGAACCAGGCGTCGGGGGGCGGCCGGCGCCCGCGTGTGCTACGAATCGCTGTCGTCTGCTCGGTGCTGTGCCGCCCATGGCGGCTCTTTCGGTAGCGGTGCCACCGGAACTCACCCAGCAAGCGGCGGTGCAAGGCGAGTTCACCGGTGCGCCGGTTGCGGTGGAGAGGGGACAGCCGACCTCGCGTCGCCCCAGCGCGGTCCGCTGGGGCGGGTTGCCGCCGTGGGCCTCGTCACCGATCCAGGACGCGGGGGCGCCGGCGCTCCGCGATGCGGGGTGAGCGCACCCCGGATCGCGGAACCGCGAAGACATCACGCAGTCCGATACGCCGGACCGGACCGCCCTCCGGTCTCAGCTGGTCTTCCCGCGACCGGACAACGCGTCGCGCAGCCGGTCGACGAGACCGACGCCGGGGGCCAGGAGCTTGTTGGCGGGCGGTGTGTCGGGAGCGGAGGGGTGGGGGCGGGTCGGCGCCATCTTCTTGGCCTGCCGCACCTTGTCGCCCAGCTCGTTGAGAAGCTGCGGGGAACAGGACTCGCGCAGCCGCGGGAAGAGGTTGCCCTCCTCGTCCTCGACATGCGCTCTGATCTCCATCATGAGCTTGCCGATCAGCCGGTCGAAGTCGGGGTCGTCCGCGTCGCACCCCTCCAGGTCCTTCATGGTGCGCTCCGCCTCGGCGTGGTCCTGCAGCTCACGGTCGGCGAGCGCGTCACCCCCCGGGACGTGCTCGCGGACCGCCGGATAGAGATAGGCCTCTTCCGCGACCGAGTGCCGAACCAATTCCATGGTGACCTGGTCCGCGTACAGCTTTCGCTGACGTTCACCTGAGGGGAGTTCGTCGATATTGGTGAACAGCTCCTCCACTTCCTGATGGTCGATGGTCAATTCGTTGATGACATCTCCGCCGTGTCCCATGTGTTTTCTCCCTTGTGTGTCGTGGCCTTCCAGCCGCCGGAAGGCGAGGTCGGACGCCAGTGAAGCTCTTTGGACGTCCCGTTCCGGAGCATTGCCGCTCCCGAGGGCGTGGCGCCTTCGGCGTGTGGCCGATACCACGAGGTTTTTGTGGGCTGCGTCATTCCCCTCGGCGAGAGCGCGGGATAAATTTCCAGTTCCCCGTATCCCAGAAATCGGACGGCCAAGCAGTGCCCTCAGATCTCTCGCCCCTCATAGCCGCGACGTCCCAGTGGCTGACCCAGGCCTATCCGCCGGGCAGCAGCGCGCTGGATGCCGCGCTCGTCGATGTGCAGGCTCGGCAGGCCGTGACGGTCGCGGCGTGGTTGCGCTACCCGACGCCGATGGACGCCGCGCTGGTCCTGATGGCGGGCCCGGGCGGCTCCGCCCGGCTCGACTGGATCACAGGAGTCGACGCAGCGGGGGACCCCACCGCGACGGACGACCTGGAGCAGCACGCGTGGCGCACGTGGGTGGACGAGGTCGTGGCGAGCTGGGCGGCCTGCCTGCTCACCGACCCGGTTCTGGCGGCGACGGCCGTGACCGCGCTCGCCGAGAGCGACCGCACGGACGGTGTGCCGACCGAGTTCCGGCGCCTGGTCTCACCCGGCGAAGGCGACCTGCGGGCGGCAGCACTGCTGCGTCACCCTGACCTTCTGGCCCCCGTGGCCGAACTCCACCACACCGGGCTCCTCGACCGCCTCAAGCCGGACGACGCCCTGACCGCCTGAGCCGAAGCAGGTCTGGGGAGCGAAACGGTCCGTACGACCCGTGCGCCGGGGTTGCAGCCGGTCTGGTCGACCGCTTCACGTGCGCGTGCGTACGAGCAGCAGTGCCACGTCGTCATCAGGCTCGGGGCGCAGCGCGCTGAGCAGCATGTCGCTGGTCCGTTCCAGGGAGTGCGGCGGGCCTTGGAGCAGCCGTGTCATGGTGTCCAGCCCGGTGTCGATGGGCTGGCTGCGGCTCTCGACCAGTCCGTCGGTGTAGAGGGCGAGCAAGGAACCCGGAGGCAGCTCCTGCCGCAGGGTGGCGAAAGGCACGCCACCGACGCCGAGAGGGACACCGCCGGGGATCTCGAGGAGGTCCGCACGGCCGTCGGGGCGGATCATGACGGGCGGGAGATGACCGGCGCTGGACAGCTCGCAGCTGCCACGGCGGGGGTCGCACACGGCGTAGACGCAGGTGGCGATGGCGTCGCCGAGGGCGCCCGCGATGTCGTCGAGATGCCCCAACAGCTCGGCGGGAGGCGGATCGAGACGGGCCAGGGCACGGGTGGCGGTGCTCAACTGCCCCATGATGGCGGCGGCTTGGACGCCCTTGCCCATCACGTCGCCGACGATCAGACCGGTCCGCCCCCGGCTCAGGGGCAGCACGTCGTACCAGTCCCCGCCGACCTCGCTCAACGCCGGAAGGTAACGGGCGGCGACGTCGAGGCCCTCGTGATGCACCGGCGTGCGCGGCAGCAGACTGCGCTGGAGGGTCAGGGCCGCGGTGCGTTCGCGTCCGTAGAGCCGGGCGTTGTCGACGCAGATCGCCGCCCGCGCCGCGAGTTCCGCGGCGAGAATGCGGTCGTGCTCGTCGAACGAGCGGGTGTTGATGGTGCGGTACAGACTGAGCGTGCCCAGCACTTCGCCCCGGGCCATCAGCGGGACGGCCAGGTAGGAGTGGACGCCCGCCACGCGCAGGGTCTGCGCGGCGTGGGAGTCTCTGGCGAGGCGCCGCATCATCGCGGAGTCCACGCGTTCCACCAGGATCGGCCTGGCTTCGCGGACACACTGGGTGATGATCCGTGTGGGGCCGTACGTCGCCAGCTCACCGACCGGATCCGCGGCATGGATGGCGTCCGTGAGGTATCCGGCCGCGACGGCCAGCGCCCTGAACTCGGCCTGGGCGTCCCCGGTGACCACGGCGGTGGTGCCGTGCGCGACCACGGCCTCCAGGATGTCGACGGCCGCCAGGTCCGCCAGCGTCGGCACGGCCACGTCGGCCAGTTCCCGGGCGGTCTGCTGAAGATCCAGCGTGGTGCCGATCCGCATACCGGCGTCGGCGATCACGGCCAGATGCTCCCGCGCCTGGGAGACCTCTGTGGCCGCCTGCTGCCGTTCGCTGACGTCAATGACGGCCATCGCCAGCCCGAGCACCCGGCCCTGTGCGTCCTCGATGCGGTGGTACGACTCCGAGTAGGCGCGGTCCTCGGTGTCCGCCGGTGTCCGGCCGATGGTCTGCTGGTCCAGCAGGGGTTTGCCGCTGGCCAGGACAAGCCGCATGCGTGACTCGATCGCCTCCACGTCGAGCCCCGGCAGCATCTCCCTGATGCGGCGTCCCAGGACGGCTTCCTCGGGCAGGCCGTTTATCCGTTCCAGGGCTGGATTGACGCCCGCCCACCGCAGATCGTTGTCGAAGACCGCGATACCCACCGGGGTCTGCCGGACCAGGCTGTGGGACAGGGCGAGATCCCGCTCCACGCGACGCACCGTGGTGGCATCCGCGGCAAGGCCGAGCAGATGGACCTGCCCGTGGGCGTCGCGCAGCCGCATGGTGCGGAACTCCACCGGGCGCTCCGTACCGTCGCGATGCTGCAGGGGGAAGACTCCCGCCCACCGGGCTCCCGACCGCACCTGCGCGAACAGCTCGCGCGCCCGCTGCCGGTTGTCGGGTGACACCAGCAGTTCGTCGGCGCCGTGTCCCAGTGCTTCCCCGGCCCGATATCCGAGCAGCTGCACGGCCTCCGGACTCCACAGCACGATGCGCCCGTCACCGTCCAGCACCACGGCCGCCACCTGCAAGAGGTCGAGCAGCCCACCCGGCGCCGCGGTGACCCCGTCGTCCTCACCGGTCGCATACCCGTGCATACCAGCCGCTCCTTCGCGCGGCACCGGCACCGCCAAGATCCGCCCTGCGGGTCCTCCGATTACGTCACACCATGCTCCGGGCAGCAACACGGGTGACGCACTCTGATCAGCCTCCCACCGTGCCACCGCCTCGCGAGGCGTGATCGGGCCCTCGCCGAGGTCAGTCCCAGAGCGGGTAGCTGACCGTTCGCTCGAATCCCTCCGGCCTGCCGTTGGTGTAGACCAGGCTCATCCGGGTGTAGTGCTGCAGGTGCGGGCGCTTCTTCCAGGGCTGGGGCTGGTCGAGCCGTACGACGACCGCGTACGAGTGGAACTTGCCCGCCGCGCAGTACGGCTTGCAGTCGTTCACCACGTTGAAGCCCGTGGCCACCGCCGAGTTCGAGAGCCACTGAGACCAGTGGAGTGAGACCAGACGGCTGTTGCCGTCACCGCAGGCGAGGATGAAGTCGCCGGGGCGTACTTCTGAGTGCCAGAAGCAGTCGACAATCACGGGGCGTGCGGCCTGCTGTTTCACGGCCTGCGCCGCCGGCGGAGCGGCTGAGGCGGTCGCCATCAGTCCCGCAAGCGACGCAGCCGCGCCGAGCGTGATGGCCATTCTCACTGTGTACCTGCCCATACCCGCTCCCCGCGCCTGTCTCGCCGCCCAACGCCCCGCGCCGCACCTCTCCGCTGCTCGCCTGCCGAGGTCCGGTTGCGGGGCCGACCCAAGACGGTATGCCATTCCGCCGCCAACACTCGTCTCTGTACTGACGCTACGACCGTGTCAGGAGATGCACCACTCGTACGGAGTACGTCGCGCCCTTTGGTGAGACAAGTGTTCGCGGTTGTCCAGGTGCCGATTTCCTGGGTGAAGCACGCTCACCTTCGCCCCCGCGACCAGGCCGTGCGGCGTCCTGGCCTCGACACCATGGACACAGACGAGAGGCCGCCGCCGAGAACGCCCTGGGAGGTTTCCTGCGCGCACGGCGTGCCCAACTGCGCGCGAGGACAAGGGACTTCCCTGCTCCGGCCGCCGCAGGGGTCCCGGTCTGCGCCGAGAAGAGCTCGCCATCCTCGCTGGGGGGAGTACCGACTACGCGACACTTGGAGCGACACGCCCGCCTTCGTTCTGGGCCACGCCACGCCTGGACATCCTGGCGCGCAACCGGCTCGCCGGCGCTCTGTACGGGGCCTTCACCCACTTCGACACCGTGCCCCGCATGACGTTCCTGGACCGGGCCGCGCACGACTTCCGCCACGACTGGGACCAAGCCGCCGATTCGCGCGTGGCCACACCACACCGCGGCGGGCGACAGGCATCGACCCGACGATCCGCGACTGAGTGAGCTCTCGGCGAACTGTCCATGGAGAGCGCCGACTTCGGCGTCCTGTGACCTCAAATCGTTCCCGGGCCGACAACCGCCCGGACGCGCGGAAGCAACAGCCCGAGCCGGACCCGGCCTGGATTTACGCGCGCGCCTTGCCGAAGTACATGAGTTCCCACAGCGCGTCGTCGGCGTGGCTCTCCACCAGGTCCGCCCCCTGGTAGTGCTCGATGCGCAGTTCGCCGACGAATCGCAGATAGGCGCCGTCGAACCCGGCGAGCCTGGCCGCGGCCTCCTTGGGACCCTTGAGATCGTCGATCATCTTCGACGCGGTGAGGTCGCGGTGGCGGACGTACGTGACGACGTACCGCTCGTCCCCGTCGGTGTACGTGTAGCGCGTGACGCTGCCGACCGGCTTGCCTGCCTTCGTGTCGGTGTAGCGTCCCAGCTCCTCGAAGGTCACCTTGCTTTTGTCGTCCGCGATGATCTTTCCGTCGCGGGCCAGCATGAACACGGGCAGCGAGGAGTACCCGTACGGCTTCTCCGCCGTGATGTACGAGGCGATCACCGAGAACGGACCGGCCGCGCCACGAGCCCAGTACCAGTGGTGCATGAGCTTCATCATCGGGGCGTTGCCCCAGTTGTGGTCGTGGTAGCCGACGCCGGTGGTCGTGCTGCTCCGGCCGCTGACGCTGTAGGTCGCCTCGACCTTGCCCTGAGGGACCGAGGGCAGCCAGGCGAAGAACTGCTCACCCTGGTCGCCGAAGAGCCAGTGCCCCGTCTCGGGGCGCCATGCGGGGACCTGCCCGGTCAGCGTGACGTCGACCTCGATCTCCTCCGCGCGGGCGCGGATGGTGTAGATGTTCAGGTCACCGGAGAAGACGTTCCCGCCGATCCGGACGTCGCAGGTGTCGGTGGAGGCGGAGAAAGTCTCGGGGTCCAGCTCCACCAGCCTCTCCAGCGTGGTGCCGTCGGGCAGCGTCAGGTCGATCCGGATGGCCGGAGCCAACGGCCTGTCGATGGCGGCGAATTGCTTGGTCAAGAAGACCACGACCAGTTTGGCGCCGTCGTCCAGGTGCGCGTCGAAGTACCACCACTCGTAGGTGCCCGGGCCGCCGTCGGTGCGCAGGCCGTCCTCCCGCGGCTTGATCGCTCCACGCTCGATGCCGAACCGTGTGTAGTCCTCCGCGGTGCCGCCCAGTCGGGCGGTGGCGGTGCTGTTGCGGGCCAAGCGGATCACGCTCCTTGCCTGGGCGGCTGCGCTTTAATGTCCAGTCGCCTATTTTTCTCCCATGGCCAGCATGCGTCGATTGCCCTATTTGGGCAAATGGGGCATGGCGAGAAGGAATGGAGGACTGGGCATGGCTCGTACGGCGGCACCGCGCGGGCGAGGGCGCCCGCGGGCGGGTGAGGAGCTCGACGTTTCCCGGCTGCTGGCCGGTGCTCTGGACGCGTTCGCGGACAAGGGCTACGACGGGATGTCCGTGCGGGAGCTGAGCCGTCGGCTCGGGGTGAGCCACGCCCTGCTCACAGCGCGTTTCGGCTCGAAGGAAGGGCTGTGGTTCGCGGCGATGGAATACGCTCTGGCCTGGTTGGAGAGCTCATGGCGGCAGCTCGCCGAGACCCCCGAGCTGGACGACCTGGAAGCCCTGCGGCAAGGGATCATCCGGCAAGTCTCCTTTTCCGCCGCGCACCCACAGGTCTCGCGCATCATGAGCCACGAAGGGGCCATCGACAGTGCCCGCGTCCGCTTCGTCGTCGACCGCTTCGTCAACCCGCTGCGCGCGCTGGTCGAAGAGCGGCTGGACCGGCTCATCGCGGACGGCCGCATCCGCTCCATGCCGTACGCCACCCTGCACTACCTGGTGGTCCAGGGTGCCGCGGCCCCCTTCGCGTGCCCCGTCGAGGCAGGGCTCCTCGGCGCAGCCCAACCATCGGGACCGGACGACGTCCGACGGCACGCGGAGACGGTCGCGGATCTGCTCATCGCGGGCCTGTCCTCACTTCCGCCACTTCCGCTCGACGCACCCGGCGAAGGGCATTGACGCCGGAGGCGACCGGACGACGCTGCCCGCTCTCACCGCTCACGGAGGGGACGGGGCAGGTGAAGGGCATTGACGCCGGAGGCAACTGGACGAAGCCACCCGCTCCCATCGCTCACGGAGGGGACGGCGCAGGCGAGCGGCTCTGGCGTGTCCGGCGCCGGCAACGACGCACGGGCCGGCAGGTCGGCGACCTCGGCGACGGCCTGCGGGTCGGCGGACGCCGACCGGCGAACCGCGACGTGTGCCGGCACCGGCAGGTCCTCGGCAGGCTCCGCCCAGTCGTCCATGGGGACGAGCACCAGGGCCGGGCCCCGCCCCTCGCGGGCCGCGTGCACGGCCCGGCCGATCGCGCCGGGCATGTCCTGGGCACGCACCGGCGACTCCACCCGCACCGGGTAGTTTTTTGCGATTCCCTCCAACTACCGAGCGAGGAAAGGCGGTTGAGCGAGGTGTCGACGATCCTGCCGACCAGGGCGACCAGGGGTGCGCGGTTGACCCGAGCGGTGGCCATCGCGCCCACCGCGTTGCCGAGCCCGGCGGTGGTGTGCAGCAGCACCATCGCGGGCTGCTCGCGGGCCAGCGCCCAGCCGGTGGCGGCCCCCATCACCGAACCCTCGTGCAGCGCCAGGACGAACCGAAGGTCCTCGGGCAGGTCGGCGAGCAAAGAGACCTCGGTCGAGCCGGGGTTGGCGAAGACGGTGGTCAGGCCGTGAGGCGGAGGACGTCGAAGGCAGCCTCGCGGACGGTACGCGTCCCGGTCGTCGAGCCCGTCACGACGGCGTGCTCCGGCGGTCGGCGACCTGGCCGCCCAGACTCACGTTCGACCGTAGCCAGGCGGTGAGGGCCTCGGTGAGACCGACGTCGGAGGCCCTGGCCGCACCGTCCTCGCGAACCGAGGTGATGCGTTCGACGACCTGGCGGTGGTAGTCGCGGACCACGGAGGCGGCGTGCCGGGGATCGCGGGAGGCGACCGCGGCCACGATCCGCATCCGCTCCCCGTGGAGCGCGCCCGCGACCCGCCCCCAGTGGCCGCCCTCACCGCCGGACAGCTTCACCGCGAGCCCGAGCTGCACCTCCGTGATGAACCGGGACAAGGCGGCGAGCAAGGGATTGTGGGAGATCTCGGAGAGGGTCGCGAAGAAGTGCTGCAGACAGGCGGCGGACCTTTCCACTCCTTCGGCGGCGGGGATGGCCTCGGCCGCCTCCCGGAGCCGGGAGACCTCCTCGGCGGAGGCGTGCTCGGCGGCGAGTTCGGCGGCGTAGGCGTTGAGGGCGCCGAGCAGGCCGAATACCTCCCGGGCGCCGACCTTCTCGACCTGGACGACGGATGCGATGGACACGGCGAGCAGGGTGTCGCCCTGCGCGGTGACGGTCGCTCTGCTGCCGTTGCGGGTGTTGACCAGGCCCATCGCGGTCAACACGCGGACCGCCTCGCGGATGGTGGGGCCGCTGACGTCGTAATACGCGGCCAGTTCCCGTTCGGCCGGCAGCCGTGAACCGTCCGGCAGGGCGCCGCTGAGGATCTGCGCGCGGAGATCCTCGACGATCTGGTCGGCCACCCGGCCGCGGTAGATCTTCGCGGGGGTGTGAGGCACGGACATATCGCTCCCAAGGTGTTCCCGGGCCGCCAGGGCGCACGGGAGGCGGATGGTCCACTCAAGACCCAAGCTAACCTACCTAGTAGGTTAATTCCAGCCTCGGCTGTCGATATGAGCCGCCGGACTCAGCGCTCCGACTTGCTGTGCGGGATCAGCAACTAGCTGACCGCCGCGTGGCCGGGGCGGGGCGCGACGTACCCGACGGCATCGGCGACGTCCGCCGGACTCAGCCGGTCGTAACTGCGCCGGGCCGCCAAGGCCCCGCTGCGACTCCTGAAAGACAGCTCGGTCGCCACCGCCGCGGGCTCCAGCACCGCGACGCGGACCTGGCGCCCGGCCACCTCCTGCCGCAGTGCCTCGCTGTAGGGGTTCACCCCTTGCTTGGTCGCGGTGTAGACGCCCCGCCCTTGCGGACGAGGCGACCCGATAGCGAGCTGATGCCCACCAGGTCCGCCACGCCCCGGAGGTCGTACTCGGCGCGGCGAGCAGGTGCGGCAGGGCGGCCCTGCCCACCAGGTCCGCCACGCCCGGAGGTCGTCTCGGCCGCCGCGAGCAGGTGCGGCAGAGCGGGCGTGCGCGCAGTGCAGCGTGCCCAGCAGGTTCACCTGGACCATCTGCTCCCAGGGCGCGAGCGGCGCGTCCAGCATCGGTCCGGTCCCGGGCCACGCCGACGTTGTGCACCATGATGTCCAGCCGGCCCCAAGTGTCGACGGTGCGCTCCACTGCCGTATGGGCCTGAGCGGCGTCGGTCATGTCGGCGGCTACCGGCAGGGCGCGCCCGCCCGCGACCCGTAGCTCCGCCGCGAGCGCGTCGAGCCGGTCCTCGCGCCGGGCCACCTGGGCGACAGCCGGTCCCCGTGCGGCCAAGGCGGGCGGGCCAGGGCGGCGTCTGTGCCGCTGGATGCGGGGTGGCGGTGACGGTGGCGGTGGCGGTGGCGGTGACCAGTGAGGCCGTCCCGTTCGGATCCATGTGGTCATCTCCCGCTCCTTCAAATTCGGTGAGAGCTCGCCACCTACCTTGACACAAACCTACTAGGTAGGTTTCCTGGAAGGCGAGCGGCGACCGTAAGTCATCGAAGCGGCGCACCGCGGCCCCTGCCGCGCGACGCCGGGCCCGGCGATCGCCGTCAGTCATCCCGCCCGTTCGGCGAGCCCCAGGCGCGCCGACTCCACACGGGCGAGCACCCGACCACGGAGGACAGCGATGAAGATCGCACCGTTCGACGAGAACGCGTTCAAGATGGACCACCCCAGGGGGACGGTCTCGTTCAACTACCTGCTCATGGGCGACCGGAGCAAGCCGCTGGAGAACTACCGCTACATCCTGGGCCGCCAGGAGGCCGACTTCCTCATGCCCCGTCACTGCCACACCTTCGAGCAGATCCGTCTGCCGCTGGTGGGCGACATGAACCTGGGCGAGCAGGGCATCCTGCGCGAGGGCGAGGTCGGCTACTTCCCCGAAGGGCAGACCTACGGCCCGCAGGACGACAAGCTCACGGACCCGAAGCAACTCCAGCTCGTGCTGCAGTTCGGCGGCGCCTCCGCGCTCGGCATGGCCGCCGGCCGCGGCCGTGGCCCCGCCAACGGGGAGGCCCAGGCCGAGCGCCGCGAGCGGCGGGAGCAGAGGTTCCCCAAGCCGCGCTACAACGGCGTGGTCATCAGCAACCCCGACCACTTCAACTGGCTGCCGGTGGCGGGCTGGCCGGGCGTCAAGCGCAAGCCCATCGGCACGTACACGGAGCGGCAGTTCTGGGTCGAGTTCGTCAAGCTCGACGCCGGCGCCGAGTGGATCTCGCAGAGCGAGGACGCCAAGCGGCTGACCGTGGTGCTCGCCGGTACGGGCACCGTCGAGGGGACCGACATCGGCAAGCTTGCCGCGATCGAGGCCGATCCCGGCGAGAAGGCCCGCTACACCGCGACCGAGGAGCTCGTGCTGTTCACCATCGGCCTGCCGCCGATCCAGCTCCCGGTCGAGCCCGACGACGACAAGTTCGTCACCGTCCTCACCGACGGCGGCATCCGATTCGAGAACGCCAAGGACGCCGACAACGGCTGAACCCCGTTGCCGGGCGGCGGCTCGGGACGGCGCGGCCTTCCCGACCTCCCTCGGCTCCGACGCCCAGGCGCGCCGCGGGTCACTCTCTCTTCCGTGTACGGGTGCCCGTCCCGTCGCTCCGTGTACGCGCGCCCGCCGGTAGCCGAACCCGCACCCGCACGCCGGGTCCCGCATCCGTCCCGCTCCGTATGACGGACGGACCCCATGACGGACGGACCCCGCGCACCCGTTCCGCTCCGTTTGACGGACCCCGCGCACCCGCCCCGCTCCGTATGACGGACGGCGCGCATCCGGTCAGTCCGGCCCGGGACGCACGCCACCCCCGCCTCACCGGCCTCACAGAAAGTTCCCCGCATCACATGAAAATCGCCTCGCGGCGGACGCCCTTCGGAGATCGGTTCTGCTTCGCCGAAGTCGTTCCGCACCGTCTCATCGACATTCAGGCCGCCTTCGTACGACGGCTGGAGACCCAAGGCGTCGACCGGTACGACGCCCTCGCCCGCTCCCGGCTCGACATCCCCGGCGATCTGCCCGCCCTTCTTCAGGCCGACCCCCAAGTCACCGCCGTGCGACGGGCGTTCGACTGGGCCGTCGAGCAGGCCGGCACCGGCGTACTGCACGAGGACTGCCCTGGTCCGACGAGCCGGAAGGCTCGGGCCGCCGGTCGGGCGCCCGCACACCGTCTGGTGCTTGCTCGCCGACTACGCCCGCCGACGGCCGTCCCCGGACAGGAACCGCCCCGGCGCCGCCTCCAGGGCTGCCTCAAGGCTCCCAGCGCCCTGGCCGGCCCTGCACGACAGCCGGCTCCTCAACCGCAGTCCGACCCCGTCGGCACCTGATGCTGGGCGCGGCCGGAACGATCGCGGCCATCGCCGCGATGGGCCTGCTGCTGTGCCACGGAGCATCCGAGCTGCGCGGGGCGGCGGCCTTTGCCGGTGCGGCGGGAGCCGTCGGCTCGGCGGGGGCGGGAGGACACCCGTCTCTGGCTGGTCGTGCTCCTCTGCTGTTCTGCGTGGGGCTCACCGTCGGTCAGGTCTTCGTGGGCACCCAGTCCGCATCGTTCGCCACGGTGACCTCGTCCTCCTCCGGCCGGGCCTCGACCCTGTTCAACGTCGGCCGCAGGCTCGGCGGTCCGTCGGCGTCGCCGTCGCCACCACCGTCCTGGTATCGGCCGGCCCGACCAGCTCCGGCACCGCCCCCGGCATGTCCGGCTACCGCGCCGCCTTCCTCGCCCTGGCCGCACTCAACCTGCTGGGCCTGTACGCCGCCACGCGGGTCAGCGACACCGACGCGGCGAGGACCATCCCCCGACCCCCCTCCAACCGAGCCATCCCCGAGAAAGCACAGGAGCCACAGCCATGAGTGGACTGACACTGACCCAGGCGTCCGAAATCGTCGACGCAGCCCTGAGCCACGCCCGCGAGCTGGGCCTGCGCCCCCTGAGCGTCACCGTGCTCGACCCCGGCGGCCATCCGCTGGTCGTCAAGCGGGAGGAGCGTGCGGGCATCCTGCGCCCGCAGATCGCCCACGCCAAGGCGTGGGGCTGCCTCGGCACCGGGCAGGGCGGCGCCGCCGGCGCTCGGCACGCCACCCGCGACCCCGCCTTCTTCGCCGCCCTCGCGGCGATCTCCGAGGGCCGAGTCGCCTCCTCCAAAGGGGGCGCGCTGATCCGGGACGAGGACGGCGAGCTGCTCGGCGCGGTGGGCGTCAGCGGTGACCGGCCGGACAACGACGAGGCCGTCGCCGTCTTCGGCGTGCAGAAGGCCGGCCTCGTCGCCGACGTGGGCTGACCGCGCCCGGCACGAGGGTCGGGGCCGGGGCTCAGGACGACCCGGCCCCTACCGGACACGGGCCAACTCGTCGCCCCACGCCGCGACTTCCCCGCCGCGGCGCAAACCGGCCTCATCGGTGCGGCCGCCCTGGCCGGGGTCGCCTTCATCGTCGCCCTGCCGGGCCTCACCTTCCGCGGCCCACCGTGTGGATCCTGCCGCCTCGCGCCTTCCACGCGGCCGCGAAGGCTTCGGCTGCCGTGCGGGAGGCGGTATCGCGGCTGAGGCCGACGGCGACGGTCTCGATACGGGATCTCGGAAGCGCCAACAGGCTTATGAGGGGTGAGTTCGGCGGATGTGTGCCCGACGGGAGTGGGCAGGTCACCGAACTCGGCCAGCTCGGCGACACCGATCAGGGGGCAGCGCAACCGCTCCCGCTCGGTGAGGATGCTCATGATGAGGTGGTGCTGCTTTCTCGCTGTGCTTTCCAGCGGGTGTACTCGGCGGGCAGACAGACCGCGCAGGGCCGGTATCCGGCGACGATCGCGGTGGCGTCGTCCGGGAAGAACACCCGCTGTTCGACGTAGTGGCCGCGGGCGATGGCCCGCAGTGCGGAGGGGCAGTCCAGCCGTCCGTAGCGCCGCCCGCGCCGGTGGCCGCCGAGCGTGCCCGGCTGGCTGCTCCGGTACGGCTGGCCCCCGGGCCGATAAGCGTGTACGCGCGCCGATCGGAATCAGTCGTGGCGGAGGTCATGCCGCGTCGTGGAAGACGAGGCCGAGCGTGCGTCGTCGTCCGGATCGGACGGTGCTGACGCCGTGTCGCATCGGCCCGGTCGACCAGCCGCGCTTGGAGGCGACGGGCCGGTCGCGCGTAGTGAAGATCAGCCCGTGCCCCTGCGGCAGGGTCGTGGACGATCCCCGTGACTGGGCGCGGGGGCGCTGCTCGGTCATGATGAACTCGCCGCCGGTGAAGTCGACCCCAGGGGCGTCGAGGCCGATCACGACCTGAAGCGGGAAGAGCATCTCGCCGAACACGTCGCGATGCAGGGCGTTCCAGTCGCCGGGCCCGTAACGCAGCAGGATTTGCGCCGACTTGGCCTGCCCCGCCTCGTGGCACATGGTCACCCACTCATCCAGGTCCTCTGGCCAGGGTGCTGGTGTGCCGAGCTTGGCCGCCCAGTCCCGCGCGATGGGCAGCAGGCGCGGGTAGAACGCCTCCCGCAACTCCCGTACGAGCTGGGGCAGTTCGTGGGTGAAGTAGCGATACTGGCCGGCGCCGAAGCGGTGGCGGGCCATGTCGACGGTCGTGCGGAAGCGCTCTGGCTCGTCGTACAGGGCGGCGATCTCGTGGCACTCGTCGGGGGTGAGCAGCTGTCCCGTGAGCGCGTTGCCGTGCTCGTTGAGCTCGTCGGTCAGCGCGCCCCAGTCCTCCTCGGCGACGCGGTCCGCCGCGCGGCCGGCCAGGTGCGTGGTGTCGGTCATGGTGAGGGTCCTTGGAGGGATGAGGTTGTCACCCGGCTCCGCATCACGGGGACGTGCGGAGCCGGGAGAGGTGTCAGGCGGCCTGGTGGACGTTTTCCAAGTCCAGGAGTTGCCGCTTGCGCTCCAGTCCTCCGGCGTATCCGGTGAGAGCTCCGCTGGCGCCGATCACCCGGTGGCAGGGGCGCACGACCAGCAGCGGGTTCGCGCCGATCGCGGTGCCGACCGCGCGGACCGCTGCCCTTGGCGCGCCGATCCGCGTGGCGATCTCGCCGTAGCTGAGCGTGGTCCCGTACGGGATGGCCTCCAGGGCCTTCCACACCCGCTGCTGGAAGTCGCTGCCGCCGCTGACGTACTCGATGTCGAAGCGGGTGAGCCGGCTGTCGAAGTACGAGCGCAGCTGCGAGACGATCTCCGTGAACGCCTCCGCGTCCTCGCTCCAGTTGGCCTGCACCGCGGCGCCGTACTTCTGGCCGGGGACGGACAGCGAGGCGAGTGCGATGCCGCCCTTGGCGGTTGCCGACTCCTCACCCACCAGGAGCAGTTCACCCAGCGGGCTGTCCATCGTCGTGTAGACCGTCATCGGTCTCGTTCCTCTCTCATGGGTCTCAAGCGGTCTCAAGGGGTCGCAATTTTTTCGTGGCCCACCATCCACTCTGCGGCTTATCTGCCGTTCTGTCTGGCGGATTTCGGACGTCACGCTGAGCGTGAGTTCCGGAGTACTTCGTTCGCCTTTTGTGCCGTCTTCAACAATGCGGTGGGTGGAGCCGGACTGCTGCCGGGATTCGGACGTCACGTCGCGGGGCCGCGGCGCCGGTCGGCGGCGGCGTTCCAGAAGTGGTGCATCGCGTACGTCCGCCACGGCCGCCACGCTTCCGCGTCGACCGCCTCCGTGCCCGCGTGCCGCATCCCGGCCTGGATGGCCACGTCACCAGTGAGCAGGACGTCCGGGTCACCGAGGGCGCGCATACGAATGTATCCGGCCGTCCAGGGGCCGATGCCGCGCAGGTCGAGGAGGGCCTTCTCGACCTCGTCGCGGTCGGCGCCGGCATCGAGCCCGACGGTGCCGTCAGCGAGCGCGGCGGCGATGGTACGAAGGGTGTCGCGGCGTGAGTCGGGCATGCCCACCTCGCTCAGCGAGGCCTCGGCCAGGGCGTCGGCGGTGGGGAAGACGTGCGTCAGCGCACCGCTCGGCTGAGCCAGCGGCTCCCCGTAGGCGGCGACCAAGGCACTGCCGAGTTTCCGCCCGGCGGGCACGGAGAGCTGCTGGCCGAGCACCGCACGCAAGGCGAGTTCATGCGGATCCGCGGCGCCCGGTGCGCGCAGTCCCGGCCGCAGAGCTACCAGTGGGGCGAGCGAGGCATCGGCACTGAGGCGCTCGGTGACCGCGTACGGGTCGGCGTCCAGGTCGAACAGCCGGCGGATTCGTTGGGTGGCCGTCGTCAGGTCACGCAGGTCGCTCAGGTGCAGGTGGCACTCCAGCCAGCCCGCGCCGAGCTTCTCGCTGACCTCGGCGATCCCTGTGCCGTGCGGGAGGAGCAGGGTGCGCCGGTAGGTGCGGCGGCCGCGCTCGCCGGTGATTTCCTCGATGCCGGTGATGGCGCGGGCGGCGAGGTATTCGAAGAGTTCCGGGGCCGCGTAGGGGCCGCGGTAGGCGAGTCGCAGTGGCACCCCGGCCGCTCCGTTCGCCGAGCCGACCGACCCGAAGCGGGAGGAGCGGCCCGGCTTGGCGGCCCGAAGCTCGCTGGGGGTGACGGCGTAGATCTCCCGGATGGTGTCGTTGAACTGCCGCACGCTGGCGAACCCGGCCGCGAACGCGATGGCCGCGGCCTGCATGGTCGTGGTCTGCAGCAGTATGCGAGCGGTGTGTGCCCGCTGGGCCCGCGCCAGGGCGATCGGGCCGGCGCCGAGCTCGGCGTTCAGCTGCCGCTGGACCTGTCGAGCGCTGTAGCCCAGCCGCTGCGCGAGTCCCGCGACGCCCTCGCGGTCCACGACGCCGTCGCCGATCAACCGCATCGCACGGCCGACCACATCCGCCCGCGCGTTCCACTCGGCCGAGCCGGGAACCGCGTCCGGGCGGCAGCGGCGGCAGGCCCGGAAGCCGGAGCCCTGTGCTGCGGCCGCGGTGGGGTAGAAGCACACGTTCTGCCGCTTGGGCGTGGTGGCCGGGCAGCTGGGGCGGCAGTAGATCCCGGTGGTGGTGACGGCGAAGAAGAACTCGCCGTCGAAGCGGGCATCGCGGCTGCACACCGCCTCGTACATGCTCTCGTCGGTCGTCACCCTTCCACTGTGCGGCGGATGCGGCCGCCGTGCTGGCGGAAAACGGACATCACGCTCAGGTGCGCACGCCCGGCGCCGCGGCCCGGCTCGCGCGGCGGGCGACGACGTCTTTGGGTACGCGGGTCATCTCCCGCTCGCGTCCAGCCGGGCCCGCTGCGGCAGCAGGTCGAGATACAGCAGCCTGTCGAGGTGATCCAGCTCGTGGCTCAGGCAGCGCGCCGCGTACCCGGTCACCATCTCGCACACGGGGACGCCGTGCTGGTCGAGGCCGCAGCCGATCTCCGGTCGGTGGACGGCCTGGCACACCCCGGGCACCGACGAGCAGCCCTCCTCGGCCTGGGTGACCAACCCGGTGGCGGCCGGGATCGGCGTGCCGGTGCACACCCCTTCCTTCTTGGCCAAGGGGAGGCAGCGGCGCGAGGGCAGCAGCCCGTCGGGCACCAGCGGATCGCCGGTCCGCCGGGCCGGCTCCGCCCAACGCAGGCGCCGCCAGCCCGGGCCGGGATGGTCGGCGCGACCCAGATCGCCTCCGGTGACGGTCCCCACGCCCCGCGAGGTCGACGCCTCCGACGCCCTGGGGTCTGATGCTTCCATCCGCCAGCCGCGCCCGGTGGTACTCGTCGTACGAGACGTCGGCGGGACCCTCGTGGCGCTCGTACCTGGCATGGAACACCAGGCCGCGTCCGGCAGTAGAGGCGGCATGAATCCGGTGATACCGTCACCGGCCGGCTCCAGCAGCCCATCGGTCGCACCGGACGGGGCGAGCGGCCATTGGGCGGTCATCAGGGCGGGTAGCTCGGACATCCCCCATGGTCTCTCCCTCATGGTCTCGCCAATGATCTCGCCCATGAGCTCCCCGTACGAGAAGTGGAGTCGCCCTGTGAACGGCGAACCGGCGACGGCGACGATAGGGCTGACGTCGCTGAATGTGTGCTGCGGTCTCGCATCGTCGCTGCCGCCGCCCAAGGAACGCGCGGTCGAGTTCTGCCGCCGACTCGACGAGTCGGACGTCGATGTCGTCAACGTCCAGGAGGCCTGGACGCCGGGACTGTTCCGCGCCATCCGCGCGCAGTTGCCCTCGTTCCCCTTCGTCGCCCGTGCCACCGGAGTGGCGGGGCAGCCGGCCGGGGGCCTGGCCTCCTTCTCACGGCTGCCGCTTCAGTCGGTGACCTATCAGTCGTTCCGCGGCCCGAGGCCACGGGCGGCCGGCCCGCTGTTCCGCGCCAATCGGGCCTTGTGGAGCCGCCTGCAGGACACCCTGACCTTCGCGTTGGCCGGGCGGCGCACCGTAGTGGGCAATGTCCACCTGACCGCGAACAGGGACGGCGACTGGCCGCCGACAACCGGCACCATCTGTTCCAGCGAACGCAGCTGGAGACGAGCACGCCCCGACTTCTAGACCTTCCGCCTGCCACTCAGCAGGCATGGATTCGGCCACACAAGGGCGAGACCCCGTCCGGGACAGACGGCAGGTCCTGCCGGTCGCCCTGGGTGGCCAACTGGCCATTCGTTCTGCGCATATGTGATGTGTGATGAGTGGTAATTTCGCTGCTGTGGGAATGAGTCTGGATGATCGGGTGAGGTCGGCGGTGGCCGCGCTGTTGCATGCGACGGGTGAGTCGCAGACCGGCCTTGCGGTGGCTCTGGGGGTGAGCCAGGCGCAGGTGAGCCGCCGTCAGTCGGGCAGCGCCGCCTGGAGCCTCGCTGACTGCGAGACGGTGGCCGCGCACTACGGCATCGATGTGCTCGACTTGCTGGCGGGTCCGACCCGGGCGTCCGAGTCGTTGCCCGTCGAGCGCCGCCGGATCCCGGGCCGCCCCTCCGCTGCCGTACGCCAGGCGGCGGTACGGGAGGAGGGGGCGACGCGGTGACGGACTTCGCGGCGATCGACGCACTGCTGGCCCGCACCCTGACGGAGCTGCATGGCGTGCGAGGTCGGCGATCATCAGGTCGGGGTAGGGGAGTCGGAATCGGTCGCAGTATCCGGCGGCGCCCCGGTACAGGTCGGGATCGAACCTCACCTCGCCGGTCATGCGTCCACCATCGCGCACGGCAGCCTGGCCCCAGGAACGTGGCGGGAGGGAGCCGCCCTGACGCGGGAGGCCGACTTCTGTGGTGCGGTCACCGCCCGTTTCGACAACAGAGCTCGCTTGCGAAGGAGTTGAGGGCCGGCGCGGCATCCCGGTGGTCCGCAGTTCGTGCAGATGGTGTTCTGGTTCCGGTGTTGTCGCGGGCGGCGCCGCGCAGGTGGCGTGGGTGTGGATGTTGAGCGCGGTGCGGCTTGCGGCCTCAGCGATGCCCGGGTCTGCCTGCCAGTCGGAGTGAGCGCTCCAGCGTATCGGCCGCAGCTTGACTTCGAGCGTGCTCTCAATCCTAGCGTTGTGGTCATGAGTGCTTCGACGTTGCCGATGGCCGGTGAATGCGGGTGGGCGGTTTGTGGCGCGGTGGTGATCCGGTGAGAGTGTTCGTGACGGGCGGGACGAGCGGGCTGGGGCTCGCCATGGCGTCCGCCCTGGCCACGGCGGGCGCGACGGTGGCGCTGACCGGCCGCTCCGGTGAGCGTGCGAAGGTGGTCGCTGCCGGGCTGCCGAACGCGGTCGGCGTCGAGCTCGATGTGCGGGACGAGTCGTCGGTGGCCAGGGCGGTCGACGAGACGTGGTCGCGGCTGGGCGGAATCGACATGCTGGTGAACAATGCCGGGATCGGCATGCGCACGGTCAACGCCCGCTTCATGACGCATCCGCAGGGCTTCTGGGACGTGCCGGTCGGCGGCTTCCGTGCCGTGATAGAGACCAATCTGACCGGCTACTTCATGGTGGCGCGCGAGGTCACGCCGCGGATGCTGGCCGCCGGTGGCGGTCGCATCGTCAACATCTCGGTGAGCCATTCGACCATGCAGCGAGCCGGGTTCGTCCCCTACGGGCCGTCGCGAGCCGGCAGCGAGGCGTTGTCCCGGATCATGGCGGCCGACCTGCGGGACACGGGCATCACGGTCAACCTGCTGCTGCCTGGGGGCGCGACCGTCACGGGGATGCTGCCCCCCGACGCCGTGCCCGACGGCCAGGTGTTCCTGGAGCCCGCGGTGATGGGCCCGCCCATTGTCTGGCTGGCGTCTGACGACGCGGCCGCCGTGCATGACGAGCGCATCGTCGCCGCCGAATTCGAGGGCTGGCTGCGCGAGAGGAACGCCCGACGATGAGGCAGGGCTGAGGGCGCCCCCCTCGACCGATCGAGTGCTCTCGGGGGTACGTCCAGGTGATTGCCCTTGGCAGGCGTTGAGGGCAACCGGTGTGGCGCCGCCTGCCTGGGCGTGGCTGAGTCGCGGCGCCATTTCGCGGCGCCTGCAGGCGTGATGAGAGTCAGACCGCTTACGGCCCTAGCGATGCCAGACATGCGAGCACTCTCGGGGCTAGCATCGATTCACGATCTAGCGATGCTAGAAAAGGAGCCGGGAGCCCTCGGAGGGGACATGCAGAACGCACTAGCCGTCGTCACGGTCGTGGTCGTCGGCCTGTTGGTGGGCGTGGAGTTCGCGGTGGCGGTCTTCGTCAACCCGATCTTGGACCGGCTTCCGAACGACGGCGGCCTCGCGGCCCGCAGCGACGGAGCCCGCGTCCTCGGCAAGGTGATGCCGTTCTGGTACATCGGCTCGGTCGTGCTCGGTGCGATCTGGGCGGCCATGGCGTGGGGCGACACGGGGGCGGGGCTTGTCGCCACGGCCACCGCCCTGCTCGTCCTGAGCGTGCTGATGTCGATCGCCGTGCTCGTCCCGATCAACTCCCGCGTCGCCCAGTGGAGCCATGACAGCGTTCCAGAGGATTGGAAGCAGCAGATTGGCCGCTGGGACCGGTTCCACTACGTACGCGTCGGTGTCATCGTCGCAGCATTCGTCCTGCTGGTCGTCGGCATAGCCTGACGCCCCAGCGCCTCTGGAGCTCGACTATCAGGCGGCTCCATCCGCCTGCTGGGGTGAGCCCGCACCCAACCAGGGCCGAAGAGCGGGGCCGCGGATTCCGGCGACTCTGTGCGATGCACTGTTCGCCGTCCTGGAGCGGGAGCTGGACGAGGGCCCGGTCGCGCACGGCTGGCCGGACCAGATCTCGCCGGGCACGCATGGCTCACTGTCTACCAGTTGCCCTCCTACGCACCCGACCTCACCCGGTCGAAGGCATCTGGTCCAGGCTGCGGCGACGTGCCAGCAGAGGACTGCCGCCCCGGCGATGGTCGTGAGGGGGTGTGACTGGCTGCCGGTGCCGGCATGTACGGCGCCCGATGGCCTGTTGTTGTTGCTGTTACTGAAGGGCGGGGTGTCCTGCCCGCAGGAGGCTCCGGCGGGGGGCAGGGCAACGGTGGTGAAGTAGCGCTCGGCGTATAGGTTCACGCATGTGCTGGGGGCCCGCGATGGACTCGACAAGCTCTGCCCTCGGCGTACGACTTCCGTGGGGGCTGGGCGAGCACGCACCCGCGCGCGAAGCATGAAATACGGGTGGACCGCCCGTGTTTCATCGCCCGGGCCGTCACCGTCGAGACGCTGGTTCGCCAGCAGGGTCAACGTGACGCGCCCTGCGCTGGGCGCGTTGCCGCAGCCGTGACCATGTGGATCGTGTTCTACGGGCGGGTGGTGCTTGAGGGTGCGGCGGTGGCTCCGCTTTGAACCGCCGTGGGCTGAGCGGCTTGCGAGGTCGGCGTGGCGGTGGATGGGTGGGTGGAGAGGGCTGGGCCGGTCGGGGTGGCGGAGCGGGGAGTGGAGGGGCTTGTGCTGGGTCGGGGGCTGACGGGCTGGGATGATGCCGACGCGGTGGGCGCGGTGGAAGGGCTGCTCGCGGGCGGCGGGGCGAGGGGGACTGTCGGGGAGGTGGGTGCCTTGGGCATCGCCGTGTGGAGTGGCAGTGCGATGAGGGCGGCGACGGCGCAGGCGAGGCCGGCTCCGGCCGCGGTGCGCAGAAGTCGGCGGCGGGCCGCGCCGCGGCGAATGGCCTCGTATCGGCCGGGGGGTGGGCCGAGGTAGTCGGAGGGGGGCCGCAGGATGAGGGCGAGAGGGTCGTCGGGTTCGAAGTCCGGGCCGTCGTCAGAGTGTGTGATCAAGGCTTCTCCTCAGGTGGGCGCGGAGCAGTTCGCGGGCCGCGTGGAGGTCGGCCTTGATGGTTCCTTCCTTGCGCCCGGTCAGTACGGACACCTCCCGGATCGGCATGTCAGCGTAGTAGTGGAGCAGGATGGGGACGCGCAGTCGTTCGGGCAGTGACTGCACGAGCAGACCGACGGAGGGGTCGGCCTGTTCTGCGTGCGGACGCACGGCCACTTCGGCGGTGGCACGGTGTACGGCTTTGCGCTCGCGTTCGAGTTTGCGCCAGTGGTCCCGCACGAGGTTGGCGGCGGTGACGTAGAGGAAGCCCCTGGGCTCGGCCACGGAAGTCCAGCGGGCCCAGAGCCGAGTGAACGCCTCCGAGGCGATCTCGTGGGCCGTCTCGTCGTCGTCGACCAAGCGGCGGCACCAGCCGGCGAGGCGCGGGTAGAGGGCGGCGAACAGCTCGGACGCTGCCTTCTCGCGGGACCGTTTCAACACTCTCCAGGGTCGTGAGGCACTCGGGGGGAAGGATTCCGGACCGGCGGGCTCAGGGTCCACCGGCCCGGGATCCGTGACCGGGTGGCGGGTCAGGGGCCGGCGGAGCTCAGCGCGGCGAAGACGATCACGTTGTCGAGATAGCCGTCACTGGTACGGGGCCCGCCGCACGTGATGAGCCGCAGCTCCGGACGCTGTACGTTCCCGTAGACCGCGTCCGCCGGGAAGTGCGCCTTGGCGACCGTCCGTACGGCGGTGACGGTGAACTCCGCCCTCGTTCCGTTGGCCAGGCGCGTGACGATCACCTCGCCCCGATGCAACCGTGCGAGGTGACGGAAGACCCCGTCGCCGTACGCGCCGACGGTGACATGGCCGAGGATCACCGACGGGCCGGTCTGCCCCGGCGTCGGCGAGTTCCGATACCAGCCCGCCCGGTCGTGTGCCGTGACCGGGGGTACCTGCACGCTGCCGTCCGCCGCCAGCCCCAACTGCATGACCGGGGTGTCGACCCCGAGGGCCGGGATCTGCAGCCTCATCGGGACCGAACGCCCCACGGCACGCGCCGCCTTCGCGGAGCCCCGCGCGGGCGGTGGCGTGCTGCTGGGGCGTGCGGTCGCGGCCTGACCCGCCCGATGGCCGCCGCAGCTCACGAGCAACGAGGCCATCGCCGCGGTGACGAACGCCCGCCGAGAGGGCGAGGTCATGCCCCGGTCGCCCGCCGGCGACGTACGAGATAGACCGCCGCACCGCCCACGCCGGCCACTGCGGCAGCGCCTCCGCCGATCAGCCCGCTGTCGGCTGCGGACTGCTTCGGCGCCGACGTCACACCGGTGTCGGGCGCTCCCTTCGGTACGACGGGGACCTGGCTCGGGGCCGGCGCGCGGGTCGGTGTGGCGCTTTGAGCGGGTGCGGTGGTGCCGGACGGCGCCGCAGTTGGGGCGGCCGTAGTGGACGGTTCCGGAGTCGGGGCGGTGGTGGCCGGCGCCGCTGAGGCGGTGGCGCTCGGGTGCCTGGTAGGGGTCGAGGACGTCCCGTCGGCGAACGCGGGCACCGTGCTCGCTGCCACGGCGGTGCATGCCAGTGCCATGACGCTGAGGACAGTTCGGCGCATGAATCGCTCTCTTTCGTCGGTCCGCCCGCTCGGTGAACAGGGCGGGCTGCGTTACTGATCGAGCGGAGAGACGAGGCAGCACCACGACAGGTTGTAAAGAGCTGGCAAAGCCGCCGGAAGCCGGGGCTTTGCCCGCCGGAGGAACGCACCGGCCCGGTGCCGCTGCACTGTGCCCCAATAGGAGGTGAGCGTGCGGTCGTTGGGTGAGCAGCCCGGCGACCGGGTGGTGCAGGGCACCAGGAGCACCGTGCCGAACAGTCGGCATGTCAGGCTCCAACTGAACCTGCCCGCAAGCGTGTCCGGGGGCCAGCGAGGGGTGCTGGCGAGAGAAGTGGCCCTCCTGCGCCTTGCGGCGCGACAGTGGCCGCGGTGCGCTGAGATGGGTGCTGCGGATGCTTTGGAGTCCTACCGCCGGCCCGCACCCAAGGCCAACAAAGACCGCACTGGGCGTCATCCTCTTCGAGCGGACCACCCACAGCGTGGCCCTGACCCCAGCCCGAACGGTGCTCCTCGCGGAGGCCTGGTTCGCCCTGGACGCCCTCCAGGCCGCATGGCGGCGGGCCCAGCGCGCGGCCGCCCCGGAGCCGCAGCTGGTCCTGGCCGTCAAGGCCGACGGGGACGGGGGACTGCTGGAGGCCATCCTGGCGCGCTTTGCGTCCGATCCGGCTGCCGTACCGGTCGCCGTCCGGCTGTGCGGCTGGCACGAACAGCCGCGGCTCCTGCGCAGGGGTGAAGCCGATGCGGCCCTGGTCCACGAGCCGTTCGACCACACCGGCCTGGACACCGAGACGCTGGCCGTCGAACCGCGCGTCGCGGCCGTCGCCGCTACCCACCCGCTCGCCGCCCGGGACCGGCTGGCCCTCGCCGACCTCGGCCTGCGCCCCGGCGACCTGCACCGGTTCCTCGACGAGATCCGCAGCGAGAGCCGTGACCTCGCCCAACTCCTCACGCGCGTCGGACTGGGCGGCGTCATACCCCTGCTGCCGGCCTCCATCGCCGCCCGCTATCCGCGCCCGGGTGTCGTCTACCTGCCGGTCCCGGACGCACCGCCCGCTGTCCTCGCCATCGCCTGGCCGCAGCAGTCCCGTTCGACGGCCACGGCGGCACTCGTCCGCGCCGCCGCGTCCGCGGCCGACTCCGCGCCGGGCTGTGCGTAGGGGATCGGTGCCTGGTGTCGTAGACGGGAGTGGCACCTGCGGGTGTTGTGGCGAGCGGCAGGGGGAGATGGCGGGGCTGCAGTCGCGGGCGCCGTCGAAGTGCGACGGAGGCGTCGTGACAGAGCGGTTCGGAATGGTGACTAGTGGACCTGCCTGCAGAGGTCATGGCCATCTCCGACCTCTCCTCCCTGCCCTGTGAGCAGCAGTTGCGCTGGCGTGGACAGCGCTGGCAGCCTCCATCGGTCGCAGATCTGGCAGTGACCGACTGGGAACCTTTCGATCCCTCCGTCACGAGTACATCCACACCCGCCTGCCCACCCGCAGCCGCCGTTCAGGACCGGCAGACCGCGTACGGAAGGCATCTTCCGCCACGATCCTGAGCGGAGCCGCGCGGTCCGCATGACCACACCACTCGGCGAGGCGTCACCCGTCGGCCGCCACGGCGTGGTCCGGCAGACGCTGGTTGGGATGGCCTCGATGGCTCGCGCGCCGAGCTGCGGTACGGCTGCCGTCCAAGGGCGGCAGCCAGTTACTAGCCCACCTGGCGGGATGTAACTGTGCCGATCAGCGGTCCACGTGGTCTCTCGTGCTTCCATCGCGCCAGGAGGCATATGACATGGCTGACGAGCGACAGCAGGACACCCGCTCCCGACTCACCGCGTCCCGGCGCCGAGTGCTGGCCGCGGCCGCCCTTGCGCCCGTACTCACCGGTGTGCCCGCCGGGGCCCGCGCCCTGTCCGCCGGACCGGAGGACCGCGCCCTGGTCGAACCGGTGATGACCAAGCTGGCGGACTGGGCGGACGTGGGCGAAGGTCTCGGCCGACCCGGTGACATGAGGCGGTTCATGTACCACACGGGCTTGCCGCGCCGGGACCTCACGGTCTTCTCCCGCGGCATCCGGATCAACCCCGCGCTCGCCCTGGGCACGCACATGTCCTTCGTCCGGTACGCAGACCACAGCACGCTTTTGATGGGCGACGCCGTGGTCACCGAGCGCGAACTGCAGCCGTTCACCGACGTTCTGCAGGAGCACGGGATCATGCAGACCGCCATCCACAAGCACCTGCTCGCCCACGAGCCGGATGTCTGGTGGGTTCATCTGCACGCCCACGGCCACGATCCGGTCGCTGTCGCCCGCGGTCTGCGCGCCGCATTCGACTGCACCGGCACCCCGCCCGCCGAACCCACCACCTCCTCGCCGCCCGTCGACCTGGACACCGCCGCGATCGACGCCGCCATGGGCGTCAAGGGCGCCACCGACGGCGAGATCTACAAGAGCACCTATGTCCGCCGCGAGACCGTGACCGACGGCCCTGTGATCCTGCCTCCGGGACTGGGCGCCACCACCTCCGTCAACTTCCAGCCGCTCGGCGGCGGAAGGGCCGCCCTCAGCGGTGACCTGGTCATGATCGCCAAGGAGGTCCAGCCCGCCCTCGTGGCCCTGCGGCGCGGTGGCGTCGAACTTGTCGAGGTGCACCACCACAACCTCACCGACGAACCACGCCTGTTCTTCGTCCACTACTGGGCCGTCGGCGATGCCGTCAGGCTTGCCACGGCCATTCGCCGGGCCGTGGACACCACCAACGTCGTACCCATGCCCGGAGGAGCCGGCTGATGACCGCGGACAACGAGACAACCATCTGCCCGTTCGACTTCAGCGAAGCCCTGGAGTTCGACCCTGCGCTCGCGGACCTCATGCACCGCGATTCCCCCGCACGCATCCGGCTTCCCTACGGTGATGCGGACGCCTGGCTGATCACCGGCTTCGACTCCGTGAAGCAGGTGACCACCGACCACCGGTTCAGCCGGGCGGGCATCATCGGCCGGGACTACCCCCGGATGACGCCGGAGCCCATCGTCTCGCCCGAATCGATCAACGTGATGGACCCGCCGCACAGCAGCCGTGTCCGCCACCTGGCCTCGCAGGCCTTCACCCAGCAGCAAGTCGACGGCATGCGGCACCGGATCATCCGGCTTGCGGATCTCCTGCTGGACGACATGGAGAAAGAGGGCCCGCCGGCGGATGTGGTCCAGCACCTCTCCAACATGCTCCCCCAGCACACCATCCTGGACCTTCTCGGCATCGAACGGGAGGAATGGCCCCGGATCCAGGAGTCCGTGCACCAACTGCTCGTCGTCGGTGCGGGCAACAAGGAGGCCGCGGGGAGTGCCAAGGTCGATCTGACGGCCTACTTCGCCAAGCTCGTCGAACAGCGCCGGACCTCACCCGGCCCGGACCTCATCAGCGCGATGGCCGCAGCGCGTGAAGGTGAGGAACAGCTTGACGACAAGGAACTGGCGGTCATGGCACTGATGCTGGCGCTCAGCGGCCAAGACACGGCGACCTGCCAGATCAGCAACATCACGTACCTGCTCCTGACACGTCCCGAGCTGAGGGAACACCTCAGGCGCCGGCCGGAGACGCTGACTGACGTACTGCAGGAGATGCTCCGCCACATCTCGTTCCGCAAGGGGGTCGGTATCCCCCGGGTGGCCCTTGAGGACGTGGAGCTGGATGGCGTACGGATCCGGGAGGGCGACTTCGTCCACGTGTCGTATCTGACGGCCAACCGTGACCCGGAGCGCTTCCCGGACTCGCATGCCCTCGACCCGAACCGGCCGTACCAGCCGCACATGACGTTCGGCTGGGGCGGACACCGGTGCATCGCGGTGCCCTTGGCCATGGCGGAGCTCGAAGTGGCGATCGGGCGCCTCTTGGAGCGCTTCCCCGGGCTGCGGCTTGCTGTGCCGCCGGAGGAAGTGCGGTGGGACACGGAGACGATCCGGCGCTTTCCGCTGGAGCTGCCGGTGGCTTGGTAGGAACGCCTGAATCGCGCCAGGCCAGATGAAGTAGTGCATCGGCTCGCTCGGTCAATGCGAGCACTTCAGGAGGGTGTGCACGGCCACGGCGTCCAGGCTGTCCGTGCTGCTCGCAGGCGACAGCAGCACGATTCGTCACGGAGGCGGCTGCGCCGCCCCGTTGACCTGCACAGTCATGAACTCCGCATCGCCACACCACTTCGCGGGATGCCACCGCCTGCAGGCGGGCAATGGCCACAGCTGCCGCCGAACCAGCACTTCACGCCGGACAGTCTCGAACGGACTGTCCGCGGCGGCCACTTGCGCGGCTCGGCAAGTAATCATCGGTGGTGACGGCGGCCGAGCTGCCACGCCTCCGCGCCGCGGCGGGACGCGCTGCGGCCACGGCGGACGACGCAGGCCAGGCTCTGCCGCCGGCAGGATGCTCACGTCCGGGCGGCCGATGCGACGCGTCGGTTCACCACCTGGGGTTCGGACGTGCTTGGGCCGCTGGATGGCCGACGCTTGCCGCCGCCCGGCGCGTGGAGGCAAGCCTCAGGGCGCGATTACGGCGGCGTGCTGCGGCCTCCGTCCGCGTCGAGGACAGCGCCGTGGACGAAGGCGGCTTCGTCGGCTGCGAGGTATGCGGCGGCCTGGGCGATGGAGTCCGGGGAGCCGATGACGCCGGCCGGATTGCCCTTCATCATGCCGGAGTGGGGGCGGGTTCGTCGGGCTTGCGGCCTCAGCCCGACAGGACCTGACTGGGCGCCCTCAGGCACATGGCAGGCCTCCAGTGCCTCAACCATCAAGCCGTGGAATCATCGGGCCGCTGAGTAGGCGCGCAATGCTGTGAAGAGTGGTGGGTGTGGTTGACAACTGGGAGTGGGATGACACGTTGTTCGCGGGCACGGCTGCCTACTACCAGTGTGGGAGGCTGCCTTATGCCGCCGGGCTGGCGGATGTGCTCGCTGAGGTCCTGGAGCTCGATGGGCGAGGGCGCCTCGTCGACGTGGGATGTGGACCGGGCACCCTTGCCCTGAGTCTGGCGCATTTGTTCAGCGAGGTCGTCGGCGTGGACCCGGACAGCGGAATGATCGCTGAAGCGGGGCGCGGGGCCGCCGAGCATGGCGTGACCGGGAAGATGCGGTGGGTGCGGGCCCGGGCCGAGGATCTGCCCGCAGGTCTTGGGACTTTCACCGTCGCGACCTTCGGCCAGTCCTTCCATTGGATGGATCGCGACTTGGTGGCGGCAACCATCAGGGACATGCTCCTTCCCGGCGGGGCGCTGGTGCACATCTCGGACTTGAAGACGGAGACCCGATCCGTCGACGGTCTTCCGTATCCGGCGGTGCCCTTTGCCGGAATGGACGAGCTGGTCAGGCAATATCTGGGACCGGTCAGGCGAGCCGGCCGCGGGGTGCTGCCCCAGGGAACACCCGGCGGTGAGGCCGCGGTGCTCACCCGGGCGGGATTCTCCGGTCCCCAGCGCCATGTCGTGCTGGGCGGGCAGGCACTGGAACGCACGAGTGACGATGTCGTCGCAGGGGTGTTCTCGATGTCGTACTCGGCTCCACGCCTGTTCGGCACGCGCCGCCACGAGTTCGAAGCAGACCTGCGTCACCTGCTGCGGGAGGTCTCCCCATCAGGCCGGTTCTCCGAACGCCAGCCGAGCACCGAGGTCTTCGTCTGGTGGAAGCGCCCCGCCGAATTGTGATCGAGCGGCCGGTGGGATGAGCTGCGACGTTTCCGATCCGCTGGTGAGGCGGCGGTTCTTGATGGTCATGCCGCGGCCACCTCACGCCGAACCCCGCGCGGCAGCCCGTCCGGGTAAGGGCCGAATCCGAAACAGGAGTGCAGGGTCACGGCGTCCCCACGCGCTCATGTCCTCGCCGGTACCGGCCGCCGGAGCAGGTAGACGGCCGCGGTCGAGACCAGGACGGCCATGCACGCGATGAACACCAGCCCCGCGCCCTCCAGGCCGATCGGGCCCACCAGTACCCCTACCCCGATCACGGGCACGGAGATACCCGCGTATGCCACCACGAACAGCGTGGAGATCACCGCCGCGCGCCGGTCCGCGGGGGACGCCTCGGCCACCGCGGACAGCGCCCCGCGAAACGCCAGCCCCTGCCCGCTCCCGCCGACGATCGCGCTCAGCACCACCAGCGACAGCAGGTCCCACCGCAGCGCGCCCGCGAGCAGCGCCAGCCCGGCGAGGAGTCCGGCACAGCCCAGTGGCAGCGATCGCCCCACCCCGACCCGGCCGACGGTCAACTGCCCGGCGGTCGAGGCGAAGAAGGCCAGCGCGACGACCAGCCCGCTCACGGCGTGGTTGTGCACGTTCAGGGACTGTGCGAGGAACGACGGGCTGACCGACGTGAACACCCCGAACAAGGCGAACCCCACGAACGAGGCGATCGCCGCCGGCCCGAACACCGCCCGCACCTGCGTGGGCAGGCTGGGCCGTTGCGGTCGTACGGTGCGCAGCGACCCCCGCTCCCGTACGGTCTCCGGAAGCCACAGCAGAACAGCGGCCGAGCAGGCCACCAGGGTGAGGTGCACGGCGAACGGCAGGTACAGCGGCCAGGGAGCGTACTGGGCGAGCACTCCGGCGAGCAGCGGACCGCAGCCCAGCCCGCCCATGTTGGCGGCCGTCGCCACGAACGTTGCCCGGGAGGCGCCGCCGTACGGTGCCAAGTCCATCACGTACGCCGTGGCAGCCCCGGTGAACAGACCGGCGGACAGTCCCGACAGCAGCCGCCCCGCGTACAGCCAGCCCAGCCCGGTGGCGCACAGGAAGCAGACGGCGCTCGCCGCCGCGAAGCCCAGGCCCCACAGCAGCACCGGACGCCTGCCCACGGCGTCCGAGGCGTTGCCCGCCAGCAGCAGTGCGCCGATGACCCCGAAGGCGTACACGGCGTACACGACGGTGACCGTCAGCTCGGAGAAGCCGAACTTCTCCTGGTAGAGGCCGTAGAGGGGAGTCGGCAGCGTGGTGCCGGCCATGCACACGGCGAACACCGCCCCGCTGAGCAAACACTGGCGCCACCCTCGGCGATCACCGTCCATGCCGCCGACGTTAACCCCGCACGCCGCCCCGGCCCGGCCCGGCGTGCCCGGCGCGCCGCCTTACGCGAGAGTCGATGGAGATCGACCCACCTGCAAAGCCGTTCCCCCATCACCTGATCCGCGTGTCGAGACCTGCACACCGCAAAGGACCGATCCGGATCGCGAGCCACATCATGGCGTCGAGACGGGAATCACGGTCCGCGGTTCTCTTGGCCGCATCGGTGTGTGTATCGGTTGCGGCGGCGAGGTCAGCGTCTGCCGCCTGGCACAGCCGGCGCTGCTCCTGCTCGGGATTTCCCCGACAGAGGCGGGCCAGACAGAGCTGCGCACGTTCCGACCGGAGCTGACCCGCTCGTGGAGAGAGCCGGTTCGCTGCCTCGCGTAGCCCGCAGGGGACAAGCCGTCGCCCTCGTCCGGCCTCGGCGGGTTGACGCCGGGGCCGGACGAGGGCGCTGGCCCGGCACGGTGGCCCGGTCCAGCCTGTGCCGGGTCAGCAGTTGTACGCGTACCAGACAGGCGAGAAGTTGTAGTTGGAGTATCCGTGGATCGTGCCGTTCACCTCTCGTCCGGGAATGCTGCCGATGACGGTGAAGGTGCTGTTCTTGAATGCGGCGACTGTTCCGACCGTCTGGTTGTTCCAGGCCGATCCGTACCCGTTCCACTGGGCCAGTCGGTAGTCGCGGCAGACGTAGAGGTCGAAGCGAGTGCCCTTGAAGTTCGGCTGGGTGTAGAGACAGAGCCGCCCGTAGGAGCAGTCCCCGCCGTCGCCCCTGGCCGGTACACCATCAATGCCTTCGACGGTCGCCTGTGAGTTGTCGTTCCCGCCCGACGGCGCGGCGGATGCTGAGCTTGCGAGACCGCCGGTGACGAGTGCCAGAGACGCCAGGATGAGCGCCGCGGCTTTGCGTAGTGTCATTGTTCCCCCTGTGCGTGATGGATCCGGTGAGCAAGATGGTTCCTTGCGCGGACACACATGGACAAACGTTTCGAGGAGCGTCGAAGGGTGCCGCGTCGGTGAACAGGCCGCCGGGTAACGGGCCGTGAGGCCGCCAGGGTCCTTGTCCGGACCTGTGGATCCACCAGGTCGACGGGGTTCTGATCGCAAGTGTCGCAGCGGACGGCGAGTTGGTCGTTGTGCGCGCTCGCGGATCCGCCGGGCGGGGCGGGTGTCCTGCTTGCGGGACGGTGGTCGTCCCGGGCGCAGAGTCCATACCTACGTCTGCTCGCGAACAGCGCGCTCGGCGACCATCCCGCGATGATCAAGTTACTGGTCCGTCGGTTCCGCTGTCGCGAACGCGCATGCGCGCAGAGGACGTTCGCCGAGCAGGTCTCGGGCTGACCTTCCGGCGCGGCAGGCGAACGAGCGGTCTGCAAACGGTGCTTGAGCGACTGGCGGTCCCTCTGGCGGAGCGCGCCCGTGCCCGTCTGGCGCCACGCTCTCGCGGTCCGGGCGAGCCAGTCGTCGCTACTGCGCCGTTTCGCGAGCTCCCAGCGCATCGCTCTGATCAGTCCGACCCGGGACCCGACCGCGTAGGAGTCGAACGGCAAGCGGCCCCATCTGGTTCCCTTGGACTCCGCCTTCTGGACGGTGCTGCAGCGGTGTCTGGCTCACTGCGAGGGACGGCGAACCAATCACCCGCATGTGATGGTCACCAAAGGAACAAGCTCGTCGGCGCGGCCTTCGGCATGCACCTCGAGGCGACATTGATCTATCTCGCCGACCACATCGACGAGGACCTTCTGTCGGAGCGATGAGGACCAGGCATTCCTGGTTACTGAAGCCGCAGGACGCCGGGGGCACGATCCTCGAAGATCTCGATCAGCCAGTCGAAGACGGTCGGCCCCCGCTCCTGACGCGTTGCAGTCAGGTCCGCGCTGACAGTAGGGCGGCTCGTGGGGTGGCATCGCGCGAGACGAAGTTCCAGCTGGCGAGCTGTCTCTGGGTATCCCAGATGTTCACGAGACGCCTCGTGGTCGCGCCACTTGCCCACGTAATCACTGTCGTCAGGCGCCCCGAATCCTCCGCCGAGGCAATCAGCGAAAGCATCGAGGTTCCTGCCGAAGTAACCCCCAGGACCATTGATCGCCTCACCGATGACTCGCCAGAAGTCCTCCAGCGTCCTGACCTGGGTGCCGTCCAGCACATATATCGCCGTCACAGCCCACGGGATCCGCGCGCGGAGGTGGCCCTGTCGAGACAGATCTTTGGGTGGTTCTCGTTTTCGAGCGTGACGCTCCCCAGTCCCCGGCTGAAAAGCCGTCACGGCGGCCCTCGCCACCACGCCCGCGACCACGTGGTGCGACCGTTCGGCGATGGCCCGCTTATCCACCTGCTCTTCGCGGGGGAGACGGGGCCGGCGGGGCGGTGCCTCGTCAGTTCCGGTAGCCGAGGATGGTCATCATGCCGGATTCGGAGTGGTACTGGTTGTGGCAGTGGAGCATCCACAGGCCCGGGTTGTCGGCGTTGAAGTCGACGACGAGTTTGCGGTGCGGCAGTACGAAGGCGGTGTCTTTGCGGGCTCCGGCCGCGCCTTGGCCCCTGAGAGCGAAGGTGTGGCCGTGCAGATGCACGGGGTGCCACATGTCGGTGGCGTTGATGAGGGTCAGGCGGACCCGCTCACCCTCTCGGATGGGGTGACGCTGTTTGACGGAATAGGGCCGGTGGTCGAAGCCCCAGTTGAACCGCCTCATGCCGCCGGTCAGTTTGATGCGCAGCTCGCGCTCCGGCTCGCGGTGGCACAGGGCTACGGATTCGTCCGGCACGAGCCGTCGGGCCGGCACGATCCGCCCGTCGAGCTCCGGCGGATGCGCTGAAGGCCGGGGGAGGGCCCCGCTGCCGGTGCGCAGGACTGCCAGCGCTCTCGCGTGCTTGCCCTCGGCCAGCGCGGTGAGCGGGAACACCCCGTCCTTGGCGGTGATCAGTACGTCATAGCGTTCGGCCATGCCGAGCAGCAGCGCGTCCGTCTGGGTGTGCTCGACCGCGTAGCCGTCCGTGTGCGTCACTGTCATCTCGTGGCCGCCCAGGGCCACCCGGAAGGCCGTGTCGCCCCCGGCGTTGATGATCCGCAGCCTGATGCGGTCGCCGGGGCGGGCCCGGAAAACCGAAGGCGCGTGGGGGAGGCGGCCGTTGATCAGATAGTGGGGGTAGTCGACGTTACCGCCCGCGCTGTGCAGCATGCGGCTGTGGGAGTCCCGCAGAACGCGGGAGGGGCCGGCCCACTCGTCCGGGTCGGACGCGTGCCCTCCGGCGGACATGTCGTGGTCGGCGCCGTCACGCGCTGCGCCCTCGTCCATGCCCATGCCGGAGTCCATGTCCATCGGCGCGCCCTTGCCGTGGTGCAGCTGCGCGAGCACCCTGTCGGGAGTGGAGCCCGCCACACCGTCCACCCAGTCGTCCAGGACGATGACCCACTCCTTGTCGTAGGACAACGGCTCTTTGGGATCCTCGACGATCAGCGGGGCGTACAGGCCGCGGTCGAGCTGCAGACCCGAGTGGGAATGCAGCCAGTACGTGCCCGGGTGCGCCACGGCGAAGCGGTAGGTGAAGTCCGCGCCCGGTCTGACGGCCTCCTGGGTCAGGCCCGGCACACCGTCCATGTCGCAGCGCATACGGACACCGTGCGAGTGCAGCGATGTCGCCACCGGCAGATGGTTGGCGAGCGTGAGGTCTAGGACGTCACCCGCAGTGATCCGCACCTGCCTGCCGGGCAGCATGCCGTCGTACGCCCATGTTCTGACGGTCTCTCCGCCCAGGTCGAGGGACGTCTCGGTGGCCGTCAGCCTGAACCTGCGCAGCGGCCCGGACCCGCGTTCCTTCTCGGCAGCGACGACCTCGGGATCGGAAGGGTTCACATATCCCCGGGGCCCCTGGGGGATGAAGGCGCCGCCGTGGCCGGCGGCCATCGGCCCCGAATGCGGTCCGGGCCCCGAGTGCGGAGGGGCCGCCGGGTGCGGGGCGGGACCGGCATGGGGGCCGGCCTCCGCGTGAGTGCCCGTGCCCGGGCGTGAGCCGGACCCTGAACAGGCCGCCAGGACTCCGGAGCCGGCGGCCATGATCGAGGCACCCAGCACGGTGCGCCGCGTATGTGTGTGCATGACTGAATAACACACGCTTTATGATGAAATGTGTACGAACTGGGGCGGCGCGTCTCATGAATTGCGTACCCCGCCCCACCGCCTTGGCTTGTACGCGCAGGGGACCGGCGGCGCTGTCGACAGCGCAAACGTCTGCCGACACTGTCCGCGCGTTCGGGTCGCAGGCCCCGCGGGGAGCCGGTGTCCGTGGAGGCGTGAACGGCACCCGAGACCCCCACCGCGCCAACGTGGCGCGCACCTCACCACACCGACATCAACACCAACACCAACACCAACACCAACGGAAACAGGGCGTGAGGTGCCTGGCTCGCTGTCCCGGCACGTTGGTGACGCGACGGTGGTCGGTGTCGCAGTGTCGGCGGAACCCTGGCACCGGGCCGTCTGATCCAACGCGCTGCCGGGCCGGCCAAGCGGTGGGAAGGCGAGCGCCAACGTTACGACGATCTTCGGAACTGCTACATAGGTGTCAACCGCAGTGCCTGCGACTGCCGTTACGCGCTGACCGACCATGCTGGTCCCGGACGGAGTCCTCGACGATGTCCGCGCCGTGACCGCGAAGATCACCTGCCTGTGCGCGTTGCCGCTGCGTCTTGAGGGCGGCGCCGTTCAGCCAGGTGACACCATCGAGCGGGCCAAGCCGCTACTGAAGAACCTGTGGCGCTCACTGCGTTGTTACGCCGTCGGGACGGCCCACTCGACGGGGTCGCGGCCTTCGACTGCGTAGATCACCTGGTCGGGGCGGGTGCCCCGTTCAACGGAGAACGTGATCTTCCCTCGGAGGCATGAGCCGGGCTTCACGGCGGCGCTGTAGGTGGGGTATTCGGGTTTGGGTACGCCGGTTCCGCTGAGCAGAGGGGCTTGGATGCGGGTGGAGTTGGGGAAGCCGAGGGACCAGGGCTTCTGGGAAGACATCACCGTGGTGCTGGTGGGGTCGGCGCAGAGTTTGACGTCGAGGGTGGCCCACGCGGGGTGCGGGAAGTCGGAGACGTCGTCGGGAAGGCCGATGTCCTTGGCCGGCTGGGTGTAGCCCATGACGGTCGTGGTGCCGCTGATGCGGCTGCCGTCGGTGTCGGTGTCGCTCCAGTGGTGTCCGGCGCCGATCTTGAGCGCCTCGGTGCGGGTGGCGGGGGTGGGCTTGGCTGCGACCTGCTTCGGCTTGGCGCCCGCCTCGGTGGTGTGGCCGGGGCCGGAGCAAGCGGTGGCGACGAGCAGCAGAAGGACGCAGATGGCTGTGCGGGCGTGCATGGTTCCCCCGGGACTGACGGGTGCTGAGGGTGCATCATGCGCCACGTGAAGGCTATGTGGGGGTGGTGTGGCTGTTTTGTGACCGATGGGTAGTGTTCGCCGCCTGGTCGCTGCGCTGTCCGTAGCCGAGGAGCCTTCACGCGCTCCTGAGGCATGCGGCTCGCCATCGTCGCAAGCGCCCAGCCGCAGGCCCGCGACCTCGAACGCGTCTGGGAGTGCAATAGGGTCCTCGCCCGCCGACGGCGCGGCCGGGCCGCTTGAAGTTCGTCCTGCGCGCCGAAAGGAACGTGGCGCCGGCGCCTGGGGAGCGACGGGGTGCTGGACGCTGTGCCGGAACTTTTGATCGCGGCATTCGCTGCGTGTTTGGGGGAAGGGCACGGGTGAGCGTTGTGATGTCGTTGCGCATGTCTTGCCGGCATCCCGGCGCCGGGTGGGCACCGCACAGCCTGTACAGGTGTAGACATCGCCGAGGGTGTGACGCCAGGGGCCTCAGGAGGCGGTGCGCGAGGACGGGGGCGATGTCCGCACGAACGAGTGCGGCGGCCGCGAAGCGCTCGACCCGGTCACGGGTCTCGTACCCGGCCTCCGGTACACCCTGCCGGCACGGCAGTCCGGCCCTGGCCTCGGCAACGTGCCCCCCGTGAATGCCCGTTGCTCCGCGTCCGCTCAGGCTTCCGTCTCATTTTGCGCAGCGGCGAGGGTGTGAGCTGGGGCTGCGCAGGCGTACGGCCGGCTGCGGCGGCATGCGGGGAAACACGCCAACTGACCAATTCGTGACGTTTTGTGGGACTGACGGCGCAGGCATCCAGCGCTGTGGGAGGGCCGTGCGGCCGGGTCGCAGGCAGCTTCGCCGCCTCGGCCGGCAAATGGTTGCGGCGGCTCGCAGTGACATCCATCACGCCGACTTCTTGCATCAACGCCGTTGGGTAGTACATGCCGCCCGGGCGATATAGGCAGACTTGCCGCCCGGAAACAGACATACGGCGCACATGTTCCGATGGCACGCGCCCCACTCGGTCCCTTCACGCCGTCCGCCGGGCACCTGGGCCCTCCTGACGGAGCGCCAGGCCTTGCCGCGCTCCGGTGAGCCGGGCCAGCACACCCATGCGCCCGATTCAAGGGCGTTCGAGGACTACGAGGCCAGGTAGTAGCGGCGCTCGTTGCCGCTCGCTCACACAGGTTTTAACAATGGCGGCCTCAGAAGGCGTCACCGCAGCTCAGGCACGGCATCCGTGCCGAGCCGACCCCACCGGAGACGCACCCGCGACGACCGAGCGAGGTCCACATGAGGAAGCACCGCAGGAAGACGCGGCACCGGCAGATAACCGTCGCTGCCGTCGTGCTGAGCGCGCTGGCAATACCGACCGCCGCCATGGCCTGTTGGAGCGATCCGGGCGCCCAGGACGCCGAGTCCTACCCTTCCGGTCACTGGAAGCACTGGAAGAGCGCGTCTTTGCAGGAGCAGTGGAAGGGCCGCGAGTGGACCTCGCAGCCCTCAGCGCCGGCTTCGCAGGCAGCCCCCGCGCCCGCCTCGACGGCACCCACCGCGCCGGCTTCGCAGGCACCCACCGCGCCCGCCTCGACGGCACCCACCGCGCCCAAGACGCCCACCGCCGTCGCCCCGAGCGCCTCCGGCTCCGCGGCCCCGGCATCCGGCGCCGTGGCTCGCATCGTGGCCCTGGTCAACAGCGAGCGCAGCAAGGTCGGCTGCTCCTCATTGACCCTGAACGCGAAGCTTTCGAAGGCCGCCCAGGATCACAGCGCGGACATGGCAAGCCACCAGAACATGTCGCACACGGGCTCCGACGGTTCGGATCCGGGCACACGGATCACGCGTGCCGGCTACATCTGGAGTTCCTACGGCGAGAACGTCGCGTACGGATACTCCACCCCCGAGCAGGTCATGGCAGGCTGGATGTCCAGCCCCGGCCACAAGCGCAATATCCTGGACTGCGGTTTCAAGGAGATCGGCGTCGGCCTGGCGCAACCGGGCAGCTACTGGACGCAGGACTTCGGCACGGCCCGCTGATCGGCCGCGGCGGCCCCGTACCCATCGCGACGTTCCTGGCCTTGCCGCGACCGCAACCCACCTGGAAAGGGGGCGGCGGCCCCGACAGCTCGGGCACCCGAGAGCCCTGCCGCCCCTTCGCCGCCACGGTCGAGGCGGCGCGGGCACGGCGTGCCGGATGGATTGGCGTCGGCTGCCTACGTACCGACACTCTTCGTCAGTTCCCTCATTTCCGGTCACCCTTGTAGGCCGGTGACATCGGGTGGGGTGATCGGTGTCCGGTCCGAATCCCCCTCCCAGGCCGGGGAACCTTGCGGCCTGGGGCGACGACTGGCTCGACGAGAACGTCGAAGGAGCGGCTCCGCGGCATGCCGAGGAACAACGGCGCGTGTTCTGGCCGGGCCCGAGGCCGGCGGTGCAGGGCGGGGCACGGCGTTCGCCGCCTCCTGCCGCACGCTCAGGCGCTCTTGGCCTCGACGGCGGGGCCGGATGAGAAGGCCATGCCTTGATAGCCGTCATCGGCGATGACCCGTGCACCGCGACAGGCCTGGTCGACGGTGATGCGGGTGTGGGCCGCGGTCAGAAGGTTGGCGCGGGTGCGCTGTCTGTGTCGGCAGCCATAGCGAGCCTCAACTTGGCCTCGTCCGCACTGCCGGGCAATGCAGTCAAGATCACGATCTTGAGGTCGGAATCGCCGTCGGTCAGGACATCGCAGTCCACTTCTACGAGCCCGACCTTGGGATGCTCGATCGTCTTGCGGTCCTCGCGGTGTGCGGCCACCGTGCCGCTTGCCCACAGCCGGGCAAATGTTGGATTGCCTGCGGTGAGCACCTGGATCAGCTCGGCAAGGCGCGCGTCATGGGGAAAGCGACCGGTGGCGCGGCGTAGGTCGGACACGATAGCGAGGTCTGAGCCGTCGCTGTTCTCAACGAACACCGGCCACGATGCGATGCGCACGTCGTCGGAACCGATCGGGAATCTCTCACGGGCGAAGTTGCGCAGTTCCGGTGGCGAGGTCGACGGGTCGCCGAGAAGCGCCGCCCACCCAGGGTTCCACCAGATCATCTGCCAGTCCGCGGCGAACACGGCGACCGCGACGTCTCCGAGCCGGTTCAGTACGCGGTGAACGCCCGGCGGGATGCGATCCGGGATCGGGTCGTCGTTCGGGGAGACCAGCCCAGCCATGCGATAGAGATGGTCACGCTCGGGGGTGGTCAGTCGCAGGGCGCGGGTGAGGGAGGCGACCACCTGTGCCGAAGGTGCCGTGGCCCGCCCCTGTTCCAGGCGCACCACGTAATCGACCGATACACCGGCGCGTTCGGCGAGTTCCTCGCGGCGCAGCCCGCTCGCGCGGCGTGTCCGGCCTGACGGCAGCCCCACGGTCGACGGGGACAGCCGCTCTCGCCAGGCGCGGATCGTCGCGCCGAGTCCAACCGCCTCTTTCGTCGCCATGTCGTCCATCCTGCCCCACTCCTCCTCGATCGTGGTACTGCCGTTCCTACGGTCAGAGCGTCCCTGGCAGGGCGCCGGTGCGGTGTGGACGATCGATGCATGACCACCACGTTCATCACCGGAGCCAACAAGGGACTCGGCTACGAGACCGCCCGCCGCCTCATCGAACTCGGTCACACTGTGATCATGGGAGCCCGCGATCCGGGAAGGGGCGCTGCGGCCGCCGCCACCCTGGGCGCGCGATTCGTCCGTATCGATGTCACCGACGACGCCTCCGTTGCCGCCGCGGCGACCGACGTCGCCGCACACGAAGGCGTGATCGATGTTCTGATCAATAACGCCGGCGTTCATGGTCCGCACGGCGATCCCGGCGACCTGACCGGCGCAGACGCTCTCAGCGTCTTCGATGTCAACCTCTTCGGCGTGGTCCGGACGACCACCGCCTTCCTCCCGCTGCTACGCCGGTCGCCCGACCCGGTCATCATCAACGTCAGCAGCGGAATGGGGTCGCTCGCCATCACCCACGACCCGTCGCGGACCGAGTCCTCCGTCGTCGCACCTCTGTACACCGCCTCAAAGGCGGCCCTCACCATGTTGACCACCCAGTACGCCAAGGGGCTGAAGGACATTCGCGTCAATGCCGCTGATCCCGGCTACACGGCAACCGATCTCAACGGCCACAGCGGCCCCCAGTCCGTCACCGAAGGCACCGACGCGATCGTCCGCCTCGCAACCGAAGAGCCCGGCGCCGGCTCGGGACGCTTCATCGACCGCACTGGCCCGATCGACTTGTCCTGAATCCGACATCACAACGACACGTCCGACCAGCCGAGCACACTAGCGGCCGGCCTCTGGCAGAGGGCTCGAAGTTTCCGCAGCCGCAGCCGGCTCGCGAAGTAACGAGCGTGCGCCTCGTAGTTCTCGCCCAGCGGATGCATCCCTCACCTCTCTTCTTACCAACCCGCCTTTACTAGTGAGTGGTTGAGGCTGGGAATGGTGTGCGGACGTAGAGAAGCTCCTGGTAGAGGAGCGCGCCAGGTCATCGAGGATTCCGGCGGCCGACTGCTACGGGCCTCGCCGGCGCTCCTCTCATCGGACGCGGCGCCGACCGGCGCCGTCCTGGAGCACCTCGGTGCCTGGGCGGCGTCCGGTGTCCCGGTGGCGTTCCCCTACGCCGTGGTCCTCGGGCACCTGCCTGGTGCGAGATGCACTACGAGATGCGCCGGCCGGGGCGGCCTACCTGCCGCTCGACCCCGACCACCTCATCCCATGCTCGCTCGTATTCCTCGGCACCGAGTGGGAATTTCACCTGCCGACCCCGAACCGACCGCAATCCATTTCCGGACGAGATCCTGCGCCGTTCGGACGGAACTCCCAAGTCACCAATATCCGGTCACGCTTGCCCGGTCACGCCCATTCGGTCACGCCCACGCGGTCACGGAACCACGTGACGCGGGCCGCCGGGCGAGCAGATCGCCGAGGGCCGGGCGCAGGGCGCTGCCGCGGTCGTACTCGTACACGAAGAGGCGGTTGCTCTCGTCGGGGTTCAGCAGGCGCTGACCGACGCCCCGGCCGCCCCGCACGATATGCCGCCGATGCCCGAACTGGTTCCCGGTGCACCAGCGCGGTGAGTTCACCGCCTGCCCGACCTCCCTGGGCCGCCCGACCTGACGGACCGGCAGGACAGGTCGGACCGGCAGGCTGGCCACGATGCGGCCCGAAGCCTTCCGCGTCTTCCGGGAGTTCACCGAGGGCGCGAGTGCCGCGCTCGCGGCACAGCAAGGGCTGCTCGACGAGGAGGCTGCGGGCGCCGCGCCGGCCGACTGAGCCCCTTCTGCCGGCGCCCCGTCGCTTACCACGGACGCGGCGACGGGCCGCCACCCGTCGGGTACCGTGAATTCGGGACTGCCGCAACACACGCCCCGTGCAACAGAGTTGCCCGCACACCGCAGGCATGGGACCGGTCCGACGACGCCGCTCATCCCCGCGGCCATGTGGTGGAAGAGCAGGAGACCTGTCCTTCCCGGATGTTCCGTGCACGAAGGACGGGCCGTCCGCGCGCGAACGACGCCGAATGCGGGCACCGGTCCGTCCTCGACGCCGCGCCGTCCCGCATACGGGCCGGGGAAGCGCAGTCGGCGGCCCCCACGTACCACGGCACGCGGGACCGCGGGCGCAACGGGCAGCGGGAGTGGGACGTGGACTTCGAATCAGCCTCGGTCGCGGGCGAAGCCGATCTGGACCTGTTCGTCAGGGACTTGGCCCTGTGTCTGTCGGTTCACCGGGACAGGAGCCCTGCGCTGGTCTGGCCGGACGGCATCGACGCCGTGACGGCGGCGGTACGCGGCGTGCCGGCCCGGAGCACGGAACCCGGCCCGGACGGGATGGAGGGGCCGGACGGTCCGGAAGTGGTCGTGTCCGAGACACTCGAACTGACCACCGCGCTGGGCGACTTGCTGGGCTGCGAGGTCGTCAGTTCGTTCATCGTGCTGCCCAAAGGCGCGCAGCGCGCCGACAACGCTGCGAAGACGGATCTGGTGCTCGTGCCTGTGCGCGGAAGCTGCGGCGGCCGGGTCGAGCCGTTCTCCCCCGCGCACGGCAGCACCGTGCTGGACCACGCCCTGGAGCTGCGGCTGCGGGTGGGGGAGGCACCCTACGTGCCCCGAGGATTCCTCTACACACTCAACAATGTGCACACGCCGTGCACGCTCCAGGTGCTCGCACAGCCGCCCGCGTGGTGACGCCGCGGCCGGAGGGAGGTGTCCGGAGAAGGGACGGCCGGGCCGCGGCCGGGTCCGCATGCCGCGTGCCGTCAGGTGGCGGGACCGCGCCGTCGCGACGGGCCGCCGCGGCGGCCCCGCCGACAGCCATGACGTACCACGCCGCGCGGGTGCTGCCGTGCAACAGCGCAGGCCACGCACCGAGTGGGCCGACCAGGGCGCCGAGCATCTGCGCGGCCGTCAGCTGGCCGTAGTCCCGCGCCACTTGCTCCGGTGAGCATGCTGCAGGCGCCGGGCCGGTCCGCGGCCAGGGGCCCGCGGACCGGTCGGCGATCAGCGCTGCGCCCGCCATGAGCAGGACGTCGGCTACGGCCAGAGTCCACCAAAGGTGAGGGTGGCGAAGGCCAGACATCCGGCGCTCCGCAGGACCGTGCCCTGCAGCGTCATTCAGGCGGTGCGGCACCGCTGGCTCCAGCGGCCTGCGGCGAGCTGCGCCAGGGCTCCGCCCGCCGCGGCCGCGGTCATCGCCGGCTGATCCGGTCCTTGGGCGACATCTCGGTCGAGGAGGATGAGCGTTTCCGCCGAGAAGGGGCCGAGCCGGCTCGCCTGGGCGAGGAAGGCCGTTGCCAGAATCGGACCGGTGCGCTCACCGCGCGGTGCCGGTGTCGGCAGCCATCGCCTCGGCCAGGCTCCTGGGGCGCAGGTCCGTCCAGTGTTCGCCGACGTACTCCAGGCAGTCCTGACGCGATCCCTCGGTTCGGGCGACCGTCCAGCCGACCGGTACCTCCGCGAACGCGGGCCACAGCGAGTGCTGGTTCTCGTCGTTGACGAGGACGAGGAAGGTGCCGTCCTGGTTGTCGAAGGAGCTGTTCATGGCGAGGTGTCTCCTTGGGTGTCATAGGTGGGACAGAGGTGTTCAGGGAAGGGAGGCCGCTGCAGCGGGCCGGGGTATTGACCAGCGCGGCAGGGCGGTGGAATGCCGGTCGGCCGAGGTGGCGTGCGAGGGCGCGTGGCGTACGCCGACCGAAGACCGCGCGTACCGGAAGCCGCGCGTCGAGACCGAGCGAGCGGACGCGGCCGGCGCGCCGCAACGCCCACAGGCAGTCGCCACCGAGCCCGAAGAAGTCGTCGTCGGGGCCACCGTGTTCGACGTCCAGACCGACCGCGTTCTCCATTCCCGCAAGCCCCGGGGGACGCAGCGACAAGGTCGCGTCGAAGACTACGTCGCGCCGCCCGGTCGTCTCGGCCAGGACCAGCGCCCAGGCGACCGGTGCTGAGCGTGACATCGACCGAGTCGGAAATGGCGGCGCTGACGCAGCCGGGCCCGGCACACCGGCCGGCGCCGGGGACCAGAAGGATGGGCCCGTCGAGTCCGTCGAGCGCCTCCCGCCACGCCTTCTCCGCGCTGCCCCGCTCCTGGGCCGCCTGCCAGGCCGGATCGTCCCGGACGGTCGCCACGGACAGCGGCCCTGGCAGCCGGTCGCCGCCGCTCTCCCCGAAGGCCCGCACCCCCCCGCCGGGGGCGCGGGCCTGGCATCCAGGCGACCAAGACCGCCGTGCCGCGTACAGCGCGAACGGGTCGCGCGGCAGAACCGGCATGGACCAGCCGTCGAGCACGATGGGGTGGATCGTCAGGAGCAGGGCCGGTCGGCGGCGAGGCTCATCACTGACGTTGTCGACGGGGGAATTCTGATTCAGCGAAGTTTGCCGGGAAGCTGACATGACTCCACCTCGGTCGGTGCTACGGGCGGTCGAGAGAGCTTGGAAAACCGTGAAGGTGTCGCGTCGCGTGAGACGTTCCGCAGGGCGCGGGCGCGTTCTAGATGATTTCCGCTGCGCGTTATCCGCTCAAGTCACGGAATGGCGTTACAAGGGGCGCGGCACCGGCCCCGGAATACGTCAGGTGGCAGACGGACTTCGCTGGCGCCCTTCGTTTTCTGACAGCCCGAGAGCGGGCCTGGTGCGTTGAGGCTCAAGCGCGCCGATGGCTGGAGGCCGGCGCGCGGAACCGGCGATGTGGTCCTCACGTTCTCGCCAACAGCACCCTTGACCGGCCTGAGCGAGCAGCGAGTTCGGCGCGACGGGCAGGAGCCGGTCGGGCCGCCTCCCGCGGTGGCCGCCGCGGCACCCGACCAGGGCCATGGCGAGCCGCGAGCCCGCGGAGCGCTGTAGAGGGACTGCGGCCACGATCAGTTGTCGACGCCGCAGCCCCCGCCGCGGCTCCGGCCGACAGGCCCATGCCGGAAGAGCCCCGGACATCGGATGCTCGGCGCCGGGTCGCATGAGCTCCGGTCGCTGGGATGCCTGGCGGGGCGACGGCCGGGTAGACGGAGTGTGTACGAGTGGGACGTGGACGGCATGGACGGGTGTGAGGTCGGTGGCGGTCAAGGCGATGGGCTGGGCCCACGCGTTCCCCGTGTCAGCAGGTGTGCGGGCGGGGCGGCAGTGGACACGCAGGCATCTGGAGTCCATGCCGTGGACCGCTGCTGAGCCGGATACGGTGGACGCTGTCGTGCTGACCGTGTCCGAACTGCTCACCAACGCTCATGTCCACGCGCACAGCGACGCGCATATCGTCCTCACCTGGGACGGCGACTGCCTGCATGTGAGCGTCCACGACGAGGATCCGACGCTGCCGCAGCAGCGTGATCCCGAGGCGGGTGCGGTGTCCGGCCGCGGAGTGGGGATCGTGCGGATGCTCGCGGACGAGTGGGAGACGACGTGTCAGCGGCATGGCAAGACGGTGACGGCGTGCTTTCGCCCCGGCCGGCGCTGACCCGCACGGCGGCTGAGCCCCGGTCAGGTGAACGACGCAACCACAAAGCCCTTCACGCGTGACGGCCGGAGTGTAAGTGGCCCACCTCATATGGCACGGCAGAGGCGTCACCGACACCATGGTCCTCGTCACCGGCAGGCTGAAGGGATCAAGAATGTTCCGCAAGGTGCTGGTCGCCAACCGTGGTGAGATCGCGATTCGCGCGTTCCGCGCCGGCTACGAGCTGGGCGCGCGAACCGTCGCCGTCTTCCCGCACGAGGACCGCAATTCGCTGCACCGACTGAAGGCGGACGAGGCTTACGAGATCGGTCAGCCGGGCCACCCGGTGCGTGCCTACCTCTCCGTCGAGGAGATCGTCCGTGCGGCGCGTCGGGCCGGCGCGGACGCGGTGTACCCGGGCTACGGGTTCCTGTCCGAGAATCCCGACCTGGCGCGCGCGTGCGAGGAGGCGGGCATCACGTTCGTCGGGCCCAGCGCGGAAACGCTCGAGCTGACCGGGAACAAGGCACGAGCGGTGGCCGCCGCGCGTGCGGCCGGTGTACCGGTGCTCGGCTCCTCGGCGCCCTCCAACGACGTCGACGAGCTGCTCCGTGCCGCCGAGGACGTCGGCTTTCCCCTGTTCGTCAAGGCGGTCGCCGGCGGCGGAGGACGCGGCATGCGTCGCGTCGAGGACCCCGCGACGCTCCGCGAGTCGATCGAAGCGGCGGCCCGCGAGGCGGCCTCCGCGTTCGGTGACCCGACGGTCTTTCTGGAGAAGGCCGTGGTCGACCCCCGCCATATCGAGGTGCAGATCCTCGCCGACGGGCAGGGCAATGTCATTCACCTGTTCGAGCGTGACTGCTCGGTGCAGCGCCGCCACCAGAAGGTGATCGAGCTGGCGCCCGCGCCGAACCTCGACCCGGCGCTGCGCGAGCGGATCTGCGCCGACGCGGTGATGTTCGCCGAGCAGATCGGATACCGCAACGCGGGCACCGTGGAGTTCCTGCTCGACCGCGACGGAAACCACGTCTTCATCGAGATGAACCCGCGCATCCAGGTCGAGCACACGGTGACCGAGGAGGTCACCGACGTCGACCTCGTGCAGGCGCAACTGCGGATCGCCGCCGGGGAGACGCTGTCCGACCTGAGCCTGGCTCAGGAGACCATCACGTTGCGCGGCGCCGCACTCCAGTGCCGGATCACCACCGAGGATCCGGCCAACGGCTTCCGCCCGGACACGGGCAGGATCAGCGCCTACCGCTCACCCGGCGGCTCGGGCATCCGGCTGGACGGTGGCACCACCCACGCCGGTACGGAGATCAGCGCGCACTTCGACTCGATGCTGGTCAAACTCACCTGCCGGGGGCGGGACTTCAAGACCGCGATCAGCCGCGCCCGGCGTGCGGTGGCCGAATTCCGCATCCGCGGCGTGGCCACGAACATCCCCTTCCTGCAAGCCGTCCTCGACGACCCGGACTTCCAGGCCGGGCGGGTCACGACGTCGTTCATCGAGGAGCGGCCGCAGCTGCTCACCGCACGGCACTCCGCGGACCGCGGCACAAAGCTGCTCACCTACCTCGCCGACGTGACGGTGAACAAGCCGCACGGCGAGCGGCCCGAGCTGATGGACCCGCTGACCAAACTGCCGCCCCTGCCCGACGGCGAAGCGGCCGCCGGCTCCCGGCAGCGGCTGGCCCAACTGGGCCCGGAGGGTTTCGCCAGGTGGCTGCGCGAGGCGCCGACCATCGGCGTCACCGACACCACGTTCCGGGACGCTCACCAGTCGCTGCTCGCCACCCGGGTCCGCACCAAGGACCTCCTCGCCGTCGCCCCCGTGGTGGCGCGGACACTGCCGCAGCTGCTGTCCCTGGAGTGCTGGGGCGGTGCCACGTACGACGTCGCCCTGCGCTTCCTCGCGGAGGATCCCTGGGAGCGGTTGGCCGCGCTCCGCGAAGGCGCCCCCAACATCTGCCTGCAGATGCTGCTGCGTGGCCGCAACACCGTCGGGTACACGCCCTATCCGACCGAGGTGACCGACGCCTTCGTGCAGGAGGCAGCGGCCACCGGCATCGATATCTTCCGCGTCTTCGACGCTCTCAACGACGTCGAGCAGATGCGGCCCGCCATCGACGCCGTACGTCAGACCGGAACGGCCGTCGCCGAGGTCGCGCTCTGCTACACCGCCGACCTGTCCGACCCGTCCGAGCGGCTGTACACCCTGGACTACTACCTCCGACTGGCCGAACAGATCGTGGCGGCCGGGGCCCACGTCCTGGCCATCAAGGACATGGCCGGGCTGCTCCGCGCCCCGGCCGCCGCGACCCTCGTATCAGCTCTGCGCCGTGAGTTCGACCTGCCGGTGCACGTCCACACCCATGACACCGCGGGAGGCCAGCTCGCCACGTACCTCGCCGCGATCCAGGCCGGCGCGGACGCGGTGGACGGCGCTGTGGCGTCCATGGCGGGCACCACGTCGCAGCCGTCCCTGTCGGCGATCGTGGCCGCGACCGACTACTCCGAACGGCCGACCGGGCTGGACCTCAAGGCGGTCGGCGACCTGGAACCGTACTGGGAGAGCGTCCGCAAGATCTACGCACCGTTCGAGGCGGGGCTGGCCTCGCCGACCGGGCGGGTCTACCACCACGAGATTCCTGGTGGGCAGCTCTCCAACCTGCGCACCCAGGCGATCGCGCTCGGGCTCGGCGACCGCTTCGAGGAGATCGAGGCGATGTACGCCGCCGCCGACCGGATCCTCGGGCGGCTGGTGAAGGTCACCCCGTCCTCCAAGGTGGTCGGCGACCTGGCCCTGCACCTGGTCGGCGCCGGAGTGGCACCGGAGGAATTCGAGGCGACGCCGGACAAGTTTGACATCCCCGACTCCGTCATCGGCTTTCTGCGCGGTGAGTTGGGCAATCCGCCCGGCGGGTGGCCGGAACCGTTCCGCACCAAGGCGCTGGCAGGCCGCGCCGACCCCAAGCCCATGCAGGAGCTGACCTCGGACGACCGTACGGGACTGGCTGAGGACCGGCGCTCGACGCTCAACCGCCTTCTGTTCCCTGGGCCGACGCGCGACTACGAAACACACCGTCAGAATTACGGCGACACCAGCGTGCTGGACAGCAAAGCCTTCTTCTATGGGCTACGCCCTGGGAAGGAGTACGCCGTCGACCTCGAGCCCGGCGTACGGCTCCTCATCGAACTCCAGGCCATCGGCGAGGCCGACGAACGCGGTATGCGCACCGTGATGTCCACCCTGAACGGCCAACTGCGGCCGATCCAGGTACGCGACACCGCGGCGGCCTCCGAGGTTCCGCCGACCGAGAAGGCCGACCGGGCCAACCCCGGCCACGTGGCCGCTCCGTTCGCCGGAGTGGTGACGCTCGCGGTGGACGAGGGTGATGAGGTGGCGGCAGGTGCCGTGATGGCCACCATCGAGGCGATGAAGATGGAGGCCGCGATCACCGCCCCGAAGGCCGGAAAGGTCTCCAGGCTGGCCATCAACAGGATCCAGCAGGTGGAGGGCGGCGATCTCCTGGTCGAGATCGCATAAGCCGTCGTGCGCGCCGGCAGTCGAACGTGCCGAGTCGGTGGCGCCGTCCCGGACATCGCGCTCGCCGCTCGGCATGACCTGAACCTGGCCGAGCGGCGGACGTGCGCCGCACGGGCAGGGGCGCATCTACGGGGATGT